>RKCM01000090.1 GCA_014858325.1 Oscillospiraceae bacterium
CGGCAAATTCGTCGTCCACATCCTGACAGGTCAGGAATTTCACCCGGTCGTGGTCATACTCGCCCAGCTCTTCCACGAACTGGTCGTGCTGCAGGTTCTCGCAGCCCAGATGCAGCACCAGAACGGCGGCAGCATTGGGGTGGCGCACCAGCGCGGCCAGCAGCTTGCGGGTCTGGGCGTGGTCATGGCCGGTCTGGCTGCAGCCGAAGGGATGGGTGAAGGTGTACAGGCCCTCGATGGAGCCGGTGACCAGATCCTGGTTGTCCGCCACCATCTTCTTGGCGATGTCGTTGACACAGCCCACGGTGGGGATGATCCAGATCTCGTTGCGGATGGCGGCCCGGCCGTCTTTGCGGCGGAAGCCCATAAAGGTCTCGGGTTCCACCTTGGGCAGGGGGCCGAGGTCCGGGGCGGGGTGATAGCTGTACTCCACCTCGCCGGACAGGTTGGTGTGCACGTTGTGGGTGTGCATCCAGGTGCCGGGGGCGGCGTCGGCGGTGGCGTGGCCGATGGGGAAGCCGTACTTGATGACGTTTTCGCCGTTTTTAATGGGCTTGACGGCCATTTTATGGCCCTGGGGGATATCCTCCAGCGCGGTGACGGCAAGGCCGTCCACCTCCACCAGAGTGCCCTTGGCGATGGGATGCAGCGCGACAACGACGTTGTCGATGGGGCTGATATGGATTGCCTGCGGCATAATTACTCTCCTTAACAAGAAACCCTCTCCGTCATCGCTGCGCGATGCCACCTCTCCCAAAGGGCGAGGTCTTTGCGATGAAAACTTTATGTTTCCACAAGAGCTCCCCCTTCGGGGGAGCTGGACGCGAAGCGGACTGAGAGGGTTCAAACCGAAATACTCTTAATTGACCGAAATTACAGGCAGCTCTTGTAAGCAGCCTCGGCACCCTGGGTACGGATCCGCTCCAGATCGGCCAGCACAGCGGCCTCCAGGCCCTCGATCTTGGTCAGGTCCTGATCCCACATCTGGGTGTTGGTCAGCACAGCGTGCACCAGCTGGGCTGCGGTGTCGTCCTTGTGGGCGTAGTAGAAATCCAGCGCCCAGGCGTCGTCCTGGATCTTATAGGTGTTGCCGGCAGGGCGCTTGCAGATCAGGCCGTCGGCGGTTCGCTCCTGAATGTCGCTGGAGTAGAAGGCGATGTAGGCAGCCAGACTCATGGTCAGGCACTTGGGCAGCTGCTTCTGTTCCTCAATGTAGGCCAGGAAGGAGGGCATGTTGCGGGCCTTCCACTTGGAGGTGGAGTTCAGGGAGATGCTCATCAGCTCGTGGTTGACGAAGGGGTTGTTGAAGCGGTCCTCCACGGCGGCGGCAAAGTCGGTCAGATCCTTCTTGTCCAGCGGCAGGGTGGGGATGACCTCCTCGTGCAGCATCTTGTTCATGAAGCCGCGGATGGTATCGTTGTGCATGCAGTCGCGCACGATATCAAAGCCGGCCAGATAAGCGCCCAGCACAAAGCCGGTGTGGGCACCGTTCAGGATGCGGACCTTCCGCTTCTTGTAGGGGGTCACGTCGGGCACGACCATGACGTTGACGCCGGCCTTCTTGAACGGCAGCTTCTCCTCCAGGCCGGCAGGACCCTCGATGACCCAGACGCCGAACACTTCGCCCACGTCCAGCACCTGATCGTGGTAGCCGTTGGCTTCTTCCATAGCAGCCAGCTCCTTCGGGTCACGGATGCGGCCCGGGACGATGCGGTCCACCAGAGTGGAGCAGAAGGTGTTGGCGTTGTTCATCCAATCGATGAAGGCGGGCTCCAGAGCCCAATCCTTGGCGTAGTTGTTGCAGCACTTCTGCAGCTCTTTGCCGTTGTTGTCGATCAGCTCGCAGGAGAGGATGACCAGGCCCTTATCGGCAGCGCCGTTGAACGCCTTGTAGCGCTCAAACAGCACGCGGGTGAGCTTTGCGGGGAAGCTGTTGGGGGGCACCTGATCGAACTGGCTGTCGCCCTGGGTGTAGGCGATGCCGGCCTCGGTGGTGTTGGACACAACGGTCTCCAGATCCTCGGAGCGGGCCAGAGCCAGCACCTCGTCCCACTTGCCCTCGTTGTAGGGGCAGACGCAATCGGACACGCAGGAGATCACGCGCTTGGCGTCGATCTTCTGGCCCTTCTCACTGCCGCGCAGGTACAGGGTGTACAGGCCCTGCTGCTCGTTGATCCAGTCGGCCATCTGGGGGAAGTTGGCAATGGGCTGCACCAGCTTCACCTTGCCGTTGTAGCCTGCCTTTTCGTTGGCGATATCATAGAAGTAATCCACGAATGCGCGCAGGAAGTTGCCTTCACCAAACTGCATCACCTTCACGGGGGCGTCCTTCAGAATGTAGCCGTTGTAGCCAGACTGAGCCAGAACCTGATAGTTCAAAGTTTCCATGGTTGCGTTCTCCTTTTTGAAATTGCTTTGCTTTGCCGGGGGCGGCAGAGTGCGGCCCCGTTTCTCTATCCCTATATTACGCTGTTGTATACAAAGAAGTCAAGAGGTAAATCGTGTGTTTTGCCCCTAAAATGGGCTCTTTTCATAAATTTTAGCGGTTTACACAAGGGGAGCTTTAAAATTTCGTCAATATTTCAGTTGTATACATCCTTTTTTTTCGGTATACTAAAGGTGTCAGGCCTCTCACTTGCACGGAGAGAGGGGCACAACACTGTCTTTGTATGATTTTACCTTGAATACAAGCCAAAGGAGAACTCGAACATGAAAGCATTTATGGATCAGGAGTTCATGCTCCAGAACGAGACCGCACAGCACCTGTACCACACCTATGCGGCCGATATGCCCATCTGCGATTACCACTGCCACATCTCCCCGAAGGAGATCTACGAGAACCGCCGCTTTGAGAACATCACCCAGGTCTGGCTGGGCGGCAAGCAGCCGGACGGCACCTACTTCGGTGATCACTACAAGTGGCGCGTGATGCGCTCCAACGGTGTGCCCGAGGAGTACATCACCGGCTCCAAGCCCGACCGCGAGCGTTTCCAGAAGTTTGCGGAGGCTTTGCCCATGGCCATCGGCAACCCGATGTACCACTGGACCAATCTGGAGCTGCACAAGTACTTTGGCTACGACGGCGTGCTGAACGGCGACACCGCAGAGGAAGTGTGGAACCTGTGCAACGACAAGCTGCAGAACGACCCCAAGCTGACCGTCCGCGGCCTGATCGAGCAGAGCAATGTGGCCTTCATCGGCACCACCGATGACCCCATCGACAGTCTGGAGTGGCACAAGAAGATCAAGGAAGACCCCACCATCACCTTCACCGTGGCTCCTTCCTTCCGCCCCGATAAGGCCCTCAACATCCACAAGCCCGGCTTTGCCGAGTACATGGGTAAGCTGGCCGCTGCCGTGGGCAAGGAGAAGCTGGCCTGCATTGACTGCGTCACCGACGCCCTGACCAAGCGCATCGAGTTCTTCGCCGAGATGGGCTGCCGTGCTTCCGACCATGGTCTGGACTACATCCCCTACGCTCCTGCCACCAAGGAAGAGGTCAACGCCATCTACCAGAAGGTCATGAACGGCGGCACCGTCACCAATCTGGAGAAGGAGCAGTATCAGACCTACATCCTGCTGCACCTGGGCCGCGAGTATCACCGCCTGAACGTGGTCATGCAGTTCCACTACAACTGCCTGCGCGACGTCAACCGCAAGATGTACGCTCTGATGGGCCCCGATACCGGCTTTGATATGGTCAACACCGTCTCCTGCGGCGGCCAGATCGCAGCCGTCCTGAGCGCTTTGAACGACACCAATGAGTGCCCCAAGACCATCCTCTACAGCCTGAACTCCGCCGACTTTGATATGCTCGGCACCCTGATCGGCTGCTTCCAGAACGAGGAGATGCCGGGCAAGATCCAGCATGGCTCTGCCTGGTGGTTCAACGACCAGAAGATCGGCATGGAGAACCAGATGCGCAGCCTGGCCAACCTCGGCCTGCTGGGCAACTTCGTCGGCATGCTGACCGACAGCCGCAGCTTCCTGAGCTACACCCGCCACGATTACTTCCGCCGCATCCTCTGCAACGTCATCGGCCAGTGGGTCGAGGACGGCGAGTATCCCAACGACGAGAAGGCACTGGAGAAGATCGTCAAGGGCATCTGCTTCGACAACGCAAAGCGCTACTTTGCACTGTAATCTGTCCTGAATACAGCAAGGGCCCCCGCCAAACCAATGGCGGGGGCCCTTTTGCATATCGCAATCGATCGAATTTTGTGATATACTAAAAATGCTGTCCCCCCTTTCCGCAGCAATTTCCCTGGAAAGGAGGTGATCCTTGTGGACATCATAATCTCAACGTTTCTGGCCACTGTCGCAGGAGAGGTAGCCGCATACTACCTCTGCAAATGGCTTGACAGCTGGTTGTTCAAGGACAGTAAGCATTAACCCCCGCACGCAAAGGCCCCTCGATGCTGACACATCGAGGGGCCTTTGTGCGTACATAGGTAATCCCTATGGACACTCAACGTTTCTATCTTTATTATATGCGATTCTGCGGAAAAGTCAACCTTTTTCCAACAATAGAAAAAGCACCCCTGCACGGGGAACCGTGCGGGGGTGCTGATGCGTATTCGGAAATTTTTGGTGCCGGTTCAGCGCAGATCGGTGTTCTCGATATTGTTCATATCGTCGAACTCCTGATTCTCGCCGCCCATGGCCCAGATGAAGCTGTAGTTGGAGGTGCCCACGCCGCTGTGGATGCTCCAGGAGGGGCTGATGACAGCGTCCTCATTGTGCATCACGATGTGGCGGGTCTGGGTGGGCTCACCGCACATGTGGAAGACCACCTGCCCCTCGGGCACTTCAAAGTAGGTGTAGACCTCCATCCGGCGCTCGTGGGTGTGGCTGGGCATGGTGTTCCAGTTGGAGCCCGGCTCCAGCTCGGTGAGGCCCATGCTCAGCTGGCAGGTCTTCAGCACATCCGGGTGGATGAACTGGTTGATGGTGCGCTTGTTGCAGGTCTCCACACTGCCCAGAGGGCGGTGGTTGGCGTCTGCCAGCTTGATGAGACGGGTCTCGTAAGCGCAGTGGGCCGGAGCCGACACCATATAGAACTTGGCCGGATGAGCCGGGTCTGCGGAAGCAAAGGTCACTTCCTTGGTGCCCTGCGTGATGTACAGGCAGTCCTTGTAGCCCAGCTCGTACTTCACGCCGTCGGCCACGATGGTGCCGACAGAGCCCTTGCCGATGTTGAAGATGCCGATCTCCCGGCGCTCCAGGAAATAGTGGGTGCCGAAGTTGGCCCAGACATCAATGCCCTTGTCGATGGAAACGGTCTCGTGGACGGGCATGCAGCCCAGCGTGACCATACGGTCCACATGGCTGTACACGGCCACTACCTCATCAGCCTTGTACAGGCCGGTGATGAGCATCTCTGCGCGGGTCTCCTCGGTGGTGTAGCGCTTGAAATCCTTCTGGTTGCAGGAGTAGCGGATATCCATGGCTGGAACCCTTCCTTTCCCCAGGCTCTTAGCGCTGGATACGGCCGGAACCGTCGCCGCCAGCCAGCTTCTCGACCTCGGAAACGGTCATCATGTTGTAGTCGCCCTCGATGGAGTGCTTCAGAGCGGAAGCAGCCACAGCGAACTCAACGGCCTCCTGGGTGCTCTTGCCGGTCAGCAGGCTGTAGATCAGGCCGCCGCCGAAGGAGTCGCCGCCGCCCACGCGGTCGATGATCTTCAGCTCGTACTTCTTGGAGAAGCAGTACTCGTTCGAAGCAACATCGTACAGCATGGCGCTCCAGCCGTTCTCGGAAGCGTTGTGGCTCTCACGCAGGGTGATGGCCACCTTCTCGAAGTGGAACTTGTCAGCCAGCTGCTTGGCCACGCTCTTGTAGCCCTCAGCGTTCAGCTTGCCGCCGTAGATATCGGTAGCCTCGGCCTCGATGCCGAAGACGTCCTTGGCATCCTCCTCGTTGGAGATGCAGACGTCCACGTACTGGCACAGATCGGTCATGGCAGCGCGGGCCTGCTCACGGGTCCACAGCTTGCCGCGGTAGTTCAGGTCGCAGCTGATCTTCACGCCATGAGCCTTTGCAGCCTTGCAGGCCTCGCGGCAGATCTCGACAACATTCTCGCCCAGAGCCGGGGTGATGCCGGTGAAGTGGAACCAATCCACACCCTCGAAGATCTTATCCCAATCAAAGTCGGAGGGCTGAGCCAGCTGGATGGCGCTGTTGGCACGGTCGTAGATGCAGACGGAGCCGCGCTGAGAAGCACCCTTCTCGTTGTAGTAGATACCAACGCGATCGCCGCCGCGGGTGATCATGCTGGTGTCAACGCCGTAGCGGCGCAGGCTGTTGACAGCGGCCTGACCGATGGCGTGTGCGGGGAGCTTGGTGACGAAAGCTGCATCCAGACCGTAGTTGGCCAGAGAAACAGCAACGTTGGCTTCGCCGCCGCCGAAGGTGAACTCCAGGCTGTTAGCCTGAACAAAACGCTCGTAGTTGAACGGCTGCAGACGGACCATCAGCTCGCCAAAAGTAACGACTTTCATGTGGTATTCTCCTTTTATCTCTCGGTTGTATGTTTTATCTCAGAACCCCGCCGCAAGGCGCTCCCATGCGGCGGGGAGAGGACGGGGTTTAGGCCTGAACGAGGTGGAAGGCGAAACCGCCGATCTCGCCCTCGAAGTAGCAGGCGATGGTCTTGCCGTTCTTCACAACTTTGCTGTCCAGATCGAACTTGGCACCGCGCCGGGTCAGGTGATAGATGGCGCGGTCCACGTTGTTGGTGGCAATGGCGATGTGGCCGTTGGTGCCGCGGCCCGGCTTCTTCATGATCTCAAACTCCTTGTTGCCCACAAAGATGCTGGAGTTGCCGGGAGCGACCTTCATGTTCAGCAGGCTGCCGATCATGGTGGCGATCTTCATGGCCTCTTCCTCGTTGCCGGTGTTGACGCCGACATGGTGCAGGCGCAGGCCCAGCATGGTGTCAACGGCTTCCTTGCTCTGTGCGGTGATCTTGGCCCAATCGCCGGCCTTGATGACGTCGCTCTTGCACATCCAGGTGCCGCCCACAGCGAAGATCTGGTCGTAGCCCAGGTAATCGTTGACATTCTTGGCGTTGACGCCGCCGGTGCACATCCAGCGGGCGCTCTTCAGGGCAGCGCCGATGTTCTTCAGCATGCCCACGCCGCCGTTGGCCTCAGCGGGGAAGAACTTCAGGGCCTCGCAGCCCAGGTTCATGGCCTGCTGCATCTCGCCGGCAGAGCAGGTGCCGGGCATCATGATGCCGCCCTTGTCGATGACGTGCTTGCAGACCTCGGGGTCAAAGCCGGGGGCCACGATGAAGGAAGCACCGGCAGCCATAGCGCGGTCGGCCTGCTCGCAGGTCAGGACCGTGCCGGCACCCAGCAGCATCTCGGGCATCTCCTCGTGGATCTTCTTGATGCACTCCTCCGCGCAGGCGGTGCGGAAGGTGACCTCGGCGGCAGGCAGGCCGCCCTCGGCCAGAGCCTTGCACAGGGGCAGGGCCTCATCCACGCTGTTGAAAGCGATAACAGGGATAATGCCGATCTGATAGACCTTTTCTACGATGGGATTCATAACGCATTTCTCCTTTTATAATTTTTTATAATGGACTCTACAATGATGGGTGGGCCCGGGCGGGGCCGAAAGGGCACACTGCCCCCACCTTGTTCATAATCCTAGTATAAACGACAAATCCTCGCTTGGAAATGCTCAACAAGCACAATGTTTTGCATAAGACCTTGTATACATTGCACAAAAACGTACAAAACCAACGGACGTGCCCGATTTTGCCCGCCGTTACAGCACCAGTTTGCGGAAGATCTCGGCCACGCCGTCGTGGTCGCAATCGGCCTCGCTGACATAGTCGGCCAGAGCCTTGATGTGCTCCATGCCATTGGCCATCACGGCGGCAGCGCCTGCTTTTTCCAGCATGGCCCGGTCGTTTTCGCTGTCGCCCACGGCCAGCGTGCTCTCCCGGGGCAGGCCCAGCCGGTCGGCCAGCGCCAGCAAAGCCTCGCCCTTGTCCACACCCTGATAAGTCACCTCAAGGTTGTCCGGCGAGCCCTGCACCACCTCGATGCCCTCCACGGCGTAGAAGAGGGGGAGAGCGGCCTTGGCCTGCTCGGCGGTATTGAAGAACATACAGAACTTCTCCACCTCATGGGCGTGGCGGCTCATCCACTCCGCCGCGTCCCGGATGATGTGGAAGCGGCCGTCATTGGGCTGGCGGCCCTCGGTGGTGGTGGAAAAGCGGTGGAGCCGCTCGCCCATCAGCGCCTGCGAGCGGGCGTCCCGGAACACCCGGCCATCGGCGAAGATGCTCAGGGATCCGGAAAACTGGGCGTAGAGGGCAAAGACCTCCCTGGCTTTCTCGGCCGGGAAAAGGCTGCGAAAGACGCAGGCGGGCTGGGCGGTCTTTCGCTGGGCTGCGTCGGCGTATCGGCTGTAGACGGCGGCCAGCGGGTCTGCGCCCAGATCCCAGACGGAGGCACCGTTGGAGGTGATGGCATAGCGGATGCCGGGCAGCTGGGCCACCTCGGCGGGCAGGTTGGCCAGCGCCCGCCCGGTGGCGGGCAGCACCACCACCCCCTGTTCCACTGCCTGGGCAATGGCCTGCCGGGTGGCAGGGGAGACTTCGTTTTTGTGGTTGAGCAGGGTGCCGTCCAGATCGAGGGCGACGATGCGGATGTTTGACATAGAGACTCCTTTCTCATTCCTCTTTATTGTATCCTACATTTTGTATTTGCGCAAGCTGACGCTTTGTGGTAAAATAAAGCGTCTTCCCATCAAAAATATAGGAGAAAAAACCATGCACGCAAATGCCTTGCACCAAAAGCTCAAGCCGCACCTGTGGTTCCAGCTCTACTGGCTGGTCTATCTGGTCTGGTTCTTCTGGTTGGACTTGACCATTAAAAACCCGAAGTACATCATCCACGTCCCGCTGGACGACCGCATCCCCTTCAACGAGTGGTTCGTCTTCCCGTATTGCAGCTGGTTCTTCCTGCTGGCGGGGGTCACGGCCCTGCTCTGGTGGTACGACACCGCCAGCTACGATAAGCTCTGTTTGATGATGTTCTCAGGCATGACCTTCTGCCTGATTCTTTATATGGTACTGCCCAACGGCCTGGACATCCGCCCCACGGCGGAAGCAGTGGGGCGGGACAACATCGCCATGGGCATCATGCAGCTGCTTTGGAGCGCCGATGCCTCGGTGAACGTCTGCCCCTCCATCCATTGCCAGAGCTCGGGCTGTATGGCGCTGGCTTTTTCCCGGAGCAGGCTGGCAAAGCACCGCCCGGCCCTGCAGGTGCTGGCCTGGGCGTGGGCACTGCTCATCTGTGCCTCCACAGTCTTCACCAAGCAGCACTCAGTGGTGGACGTGGTCTGCGGGCTGGCACTGGTGGCCGTGTGGGTGCCTTTCCTTTATAAAAGAAAAAGGCGGTAAGGCTGCTTTTGTTGCCAAATCCTCTTGACGGCGGCGGCCGGCCCGGGTACAATGAAATTGATATATCACGGTCGGCAGAGCCGGAAGGAGAGAGGAACAATGCCCGCACGCAGTGCCCGGGAGGTGGCCTATGAGACCATCCGCAGCCGGATCATCACCATGGAACTGAAACCCGGGGACGAGCTCAACGACCGGGAACTGGCCCAGGAGCTGGGCATCAGCCGGACCCCCATGCGGGAGGCTCTCATCATGCTCAACATCGCCCACATGGTCACCATCAAGCCCCAGAGCGGCACCCATGTGGCCCCCATTGACCTGAAGCTGATGGAGATGGAGCAGTTTGCCCGGTATACGCTGGAAAAGGAGATGCTCAACCGCATCCGGGGCAAAGTGCCCCCGGAGCAGGAGGCGGTGTACCGCCAGCTCATTGAGGACTACCGCCAGCTGGAGCACGAGCCCTCGGCCGAGCGCCGGGAGACGCGGATGCTGGACCTGGACAATGCCTTCCACCGCAGGGCCTTCATCCTCTGCGGCATGGAGGAGCACTTTGACCACATGCTCTCCACCTTCCAGCACATCGAGCGGCTGCGAAAATTCAGCCTCCAGACTGAGGAGAACAAATCCGTCTGTGCCGCCCATGCCCGCATCCTGGAAGCCGTCCTCCACGGCTCGGAGGAGGATGTCAGCCGCGCCCTTTCCGACCATCTGAACCGCTATAAGCTCAGCGTGGAGCAGGCCAAACAGCACCATCCCGATTATTTCACCGAAGGGTGAACATCGTGAAATTGCTCACAAAGACGACCGAATTTTGGAAGTAGATCCCAATTCGGTCGTCTTTTTGTCTAAAGTATACAAGAAAAAACTCTAAAATCAGGCGAATTGCCAATTGCCATTTTCAAACTGATATATTAGAATATTACTTGAGAGACGCCCCACCGATGCGGGCGTGAGAAGAGCAAAGCAAACACCGCATAGAGACTTACAAGGAGGATTCCACTATGCCGATGAAAATGGGTTGGCGCTGGTACGGCGAGGGCAACGATCCCATCACCCTGAGCGACATCAAGCAGATCCCCGGCGTGACCAGCATCGTCTGGGCACTCCACAACAAAATGCCCGGCGAGATCTGGGAGATCGATGAGATCCAGAAGGTGGCGGATCAGATCCACGCCTATGGGTTTGACATGGATGTGGTGGAGTCTGTCAACGTCCACGACGACATCAAGATCGGTCTGCCCACCCGCGACCAGTACATCGAGAACTACAAGCAGTGCATCCGCAACCTGTCCAAGTTTGGCGTGAAGGTCATCTGCTACAACTTCATGCCCATCTTCGACTGGACCCGTACCGACCTGTTTCACCCGGTGGGCGATGGCTCCACGGCCCTGTTCTACGAAAAGGATAAGATCAAGGGCGATTACAAGGCCATGGCCGAGTACATCATGTCCTTCACCGAGAAGTATCATATGACCTTCCCCGGCTGGGAGCCGGAGCGGATGGCCAAGCTGGACGAGCTGTTCAAGGCTTATGCCCCCGTTACCAAGGAGAAGCTGTGGGAGAATCTGAAGTACTTCCTGGAGGCTCTGATGCCCACCTGCCGCGAGTGCGACATCAAGATGGCCATCCACATGGACGATCCCCCTTGGGATATCTTCGGCCTGCCCCGCCTGCTGGTGGAT
>RKCM01000216.1 GCA_014858325.1 Oscillospiraceae bacterium
TTGATGATGCCGTTGGTAAGGATGCTTACCTTGGACTTGTTTTCAGATGCCATTTCTTACCAACCTCCTTTATGCCAGCTCGTTGTAGCAGTTGACGCAATCGTTGATGGCGGCAAACAGTGCCTTGGACGAAATGGTCGCGCCGCTGTAAGCGTCGTAGCCCTCGCCCATGACGATGTTCTGGGTGCCGTCCATGCCGTCGAACTGTGCAAGGAAGCTGTCCGTTGCGACATTGGAACCAATGCCCTTGGTCTGGGTAGAAGCGTCCACCCAGATGCCGGTAACGGTGCCGTTGGTGTCAAAGCCCATGATGACGGACAGCACGCCGCCGTCAAAGCCCTTCTCCTCTGCCTTCACGGCCAGGCTGCCGTCGGCGGCCTTCACGGCACCGGCGATGTTCTCGGTGGTAATATCGGTAACTTCCTCCAGGTCGGATGCGCTGGAGACGGTGGGCATCACGTCCACGTAGGCTGCCAGGGTGGCAGCTTTCTGGTTGGCGTCGATGATGGGAGCCGTAAAGGAGTTGACCAGAGCCAGCAGGAAGCTGACCACCAGCGCGATCACGCTCAGGACGACCACCGGCTTCACGGTGCTCTCCCAGCTAGAATTGTTCTTCATTTACCAGCACCCTCCTTTGCTTTTTTTGCAGGCTTGATATAGCCATACGGGGTCTGGCGGGTCAAGTCGTTGATGTACGGGACCCACAGGTTCATGAACAGCAGCGCGAAGGAGACACCCTCGGCGTAGCTGCCCCACTCACGGATGGCAAAGGTGATGATGCCCAGCGCCACACCGTAGACCAGCTTGCCCTTCAGGGTGAAGGGGCTGGTAACGTAGTCGGTAGCCATAAAGACGGCACCGAACAGCAGGCCGCCGGAGAGCACGCCCACCAGTGCGCCGTGGAGGCTGTGGGTGGAGATCAGGTAGAAGAGGAACATGCTGCCCACATAGGAAGCCGGGATGGCCAGGCTGATGGTCTTGGTGGCCACCAGATACACCAGACCCAGCAGGATGGCCAGAGCGCAGGTCTCGCCCAGAACGCCGCCGTGGACGCCCATGAACAGATCCAGCAGGCTCAGCTTGGAGGGGTCGGCCACCTTCAGCGGGGTAGCGCTGGAGAGCTGGTCCACCGCTGCATCGGGGTAGACCCAGTTGTTCATCTCGCCGGCAAAGCTGACGAACAGCACGATACGGCCCACCAGAGCGGGGTTGGCAAAGTTCATGCCGATGCCGCCGAACAGCTGCTTGACCACGATGATGGCCACCAGGTCGCCCACGATGAGCTGGCCCAGAGGCATGCCCACAGGCACGTTCATGGCCAGGATGATGCCGGTGACCACAGCGGACAGATCGCCGATGGGGTTCTTTTTCTTCAGCAGCTTGCAGTACAGCCACTCAAAGGCGACGCAAGCCACCACGGACACTGCTGTAACCAGCAAAGCCCGCAGGCCAAAAATGATCGCAGAGGCCACCACGCAGGGAGTCAGGGCGACGATGACGTTGGCCATCAGGCCGGTGGTCGTCTCCTGAGAGCGCAGGTGCGGGGAGGCCGAAACAATAAGCTTCGTATCCATTACTTATTGCCTCCTTTTTTGATTTCACCAAGGTAGAAGGCCTTTGCCAGACCCATCATCTGGGTGCAGGGGCGCTTGGCCGGGCAGACGAAGGTGCAGGAGCCGCAGTTGAAGCAATAATCCACGTGCAGCTTGCCCAGCTCCTGAACGTCGCGGGCGGCGTAGGCCTGGTTGACCTCCACGGGCTCCAGGCCCATGGGGCAATACTCCACGCAGCGGCCGCAGCGGATGCAGGGGTTGGCCTCCGGCGGAGTGGCCGTGGCAACGCTGAGCATGATGAGGCCGGAGGTGGTCTTGGTGGTGGGGTAGCTCAGGTCCTGGACAGCGGGGCCCATCATGGCGCCGCCGGCAACGACCTTGCCCAGCTGGACGCCCGGCTTGACACCGGCCACGTTCAGCACGTCCTCATAGGAGGTGCCCACGGGGACGACCAGGTTCTGGGGCTTTGCGCAGGCGTCGCCGTCCACGGTGATGCAGCGGCTGACCACGGGCATGCCGGTCGCCAGATACTTGCCCAGAGTGGAAACGCTGGTCACGTTCATGACGATGGCGCCGGCAGCGGCGGGCAGGCCGCCGTGGGGCACTTCGCGGCCCAGGCACTTCTCGATGAGGATGAGCTCTGCGCCGGTGCCATAGACGCTGGGCAGGGGCTTGACCTCAATGGCAGGCTTGTCCTTGGTCTTCTGGCAGAGCAGATCGATGCACTCGGGCTTGTTGTTCTCGATGCCGATGACGCACTTGGGGATGCCCACATACTTCAGGACAGCCTCGATGCCGCGGATGATATCATCCGCGAACAGGAGCATCTCCTGGGTATCGCTGGTCAGCCACACTTCGCACTCGGAAGCGTTGATCAACAGGGTATCCACCGGGTCCTTGGGCTGGAGCTTGACGTCGGTCGGGAAGCCTGCGCCGCCCAGACCCACCAGGCCGCACTCCCGCACGGCAGCGAGGAAGCTGGCCTTATCGGTCACTTCCGGGGCCTTGACGGCGGGGTCCACGGTCTGCTTGCCATCGGTCTTGATGACGATGGAATCGCACATCCGGCCATTGGAGAGACGGAAAGGCTCCACCGCAGCCACGGTGCCGGAGACACTGGAGTGGATGTTGGCAGAGACGAAGCCGCCTGCCTCACCCACCTTGGTGCCGACGAACACCTCGTCGCCCTTTTTCACCAAGGGCTTGGCGGGTGCGCCAATATGCTGGCTCATGAGGATGCGTACCTGCGCGGGCAGAGGCATCGGGACAGGCTTGCTTGCAGCAGTTGCTTTGTCATGCGGCGTATGCGCGCCAAGCGCCGCACGTTTCAGCTTGTTCAACATGGAATAAAATCCCCCATTCTGCTTGGATTGCCGTCCCCACGCCCATGCAGGCGCACTGGTACAGGGACAGCAGCTGCTTAACACATTTATTGTATCATTTTGGCGTGGGAAGTCAACGACAACCATGGCCAAAATGATGCGTTTTCCTAAAAAATCTTAGTCGGTTTTGACGGTTAGACGCAGCTAATCCATGATAATTTTATAACAATATCACAAGTTTTGACTCGTTTGCCTTTCTGTTGGGAATATGTTATACTAGGGGCAGCCAAAACGGAACGTCCCCTGTTCCCCACTTTATCAATCCGTCAAGGAGGATCGGAAACGATGAAATTACTGAAAGCTTTGCTCGCCTTTTTCACGTTGCTGGCCGTGGCCCTTACCGGCGTGCTGCTCTTTGTCCAGGACAAGAGAGCGCCCCGTTATGTCCAGATCTACACCGACGAGCAGTAACCCTCACACAAACGCAAAAGCCCCGGAACGCACGCGTTCCGGGGCTTTTTTTATGCTGCGAGTTTACTTGGTGGACTTATAGACTTCAATCATAGTATAGGTCTTGCCGAATTGACCGTTTTGGATTCGAGCAATGCCAATTTTGCTTGCAGCCCGATAAGCATCGCTCTTGCTGTAGAGATCTTTCTTGTAATCTTCCTTCGTTGTGGTGTAGTCCCTGATCAAGGAGCATTTTTGATCATCCTGCTGTGCAACCACATAGTTCAGTTTTGCTTTGCACTCATCATCCAGCTTCTTGATTTGTGCTTTGTACTCTTCCTCCTCCTTGATAGTTCCATTTCCATTCACGTAACGAATATAAGCATTCAGTTTCTGTTCTGTGTAAGCAGTCAAATCCGCACTGTAGTACAGCACTGGCAGAACAGTCTCCTGATACGCCTGTGCGCCGTCATTCACATCCTGATAAATCTTCTGTCTTACCCAATCAGGCGGGAGTTCGTTTGTGTTGCCGCTGCCATCACAGGCAGTAAAGACGGTCAGAGCCAGCACCGCCACCAGAGTGACGGCCAGCAATTTTTTGAACAGTTTCATGGTTTCTGCCCTCCTTTGATCCAATCAAAAGGCTTCGTTGTTGTTGTATTTCTGTCGTGCTTCCATTGTGAGGCCACCTTTAGCATACTGGCAAAGAGGCGGTGCTGTCAATGGGAAGAACGCACAAAAATCCGTGAAATATTTTGGTTGAAACCTCTCCGTCATTGCTCCGCAATGCCACCTCTCCTAGTAGGAGAGGCAAGCACACGGCATCTTGGCTCCCCTATTAGGGGAGCTGGCGAGCGGATGCGAGCCTGAGAGGTTCAGTAATCCTTCTGGCACCCCAGCAAGAACTTCATGTACGCAAAGGTGCGCTCCTTGCCCTTGTCCCGCACCATCTGCAGCAGCTGCTCCATCAGGGCCCGGGTCTCGGGGTGGAGCAGATAGTGGTCGCGGCTGTGCTGGTAGTAGTTCCACGGGGCAGCATCGGTGTACTGGTCGCCCAGATAGATCTCGCTGGCGGCAATGCGGTCGCAGATGCCCTCGCAGACGTACCGCAGGGGGATCTTCATCCCCGTCAGGCCGGAGTGGGTGGTAGAGTAATCGATCCAGTATTCCAGATGGTGCTTGTTGCGGCCCTTGTGGTGGAGCCAGGCGGCGGTGTAGCCCTTGGCTCTCCGCTCCGCCTCGTTGGGGCTGCGGTCGCCCTGATAGTAGATGCACCCCGGGATGAACTCGGTGGGGCTGTACTTGCTCAGATCGTGGGCCAGGCCCTGCTCATAAAGGCCGCAGGCAAAGCAGTATTTCATCACCCGCAGCTTGTGCCGGGTGATGGTGTCAAAATGGCCTTTGATGTTCATATCAGCCCTCCCTGTACCGTACCGTCACCTTGCCCTCTTTCAGCTTTTTCAAGTCGTCGCTCTCGGAAAAATCCTCCCGGTCGCGGGTGAGGTTGGGGTTGTAGTAGGGGTCGTCGAGGATGTTCTCCTTACCGTGGACGGTGTAGAGCCGCTGCTGCTCGGCGGCAAACCGCCGGGCCTTCACCGGGTCCTTCTCGTCGCCGCCGCGGCTCTTGCTCTCGTAGTGGGTCAGCCGGGCGTAGGGCGTCCAGGCGATGCGGTAACCCGCATCCCGCACCCGGAGGCAGAAGTCCACATCGTTGAAAGCCACGGCAAAGGCTTCGTCCAGCCCGCCCACTTCGTCGTACACGCTGGTCTTTACCAGCAGGCAGGCCCCGGTAACGGCGGAAAAGTCCTGCACCGTGGCGGCGCGGAACAAGTAGCCGCTGCCCCCCGCCGGCTTGTACTTATGGCTGTGGCCCGCGTAGCCGCCCAGTCCCGTGATGACCCCCGCGTGCTGCAGGGTCCCGTCCGGGTAGCGCAGCTCGGCCCCGCAGATGGCGGCGCCGCCGGGGTGGGCGCACTGCCGCAGCAGCTCGGTGAGCCAATCGCCGCTGCACACTTCCACGTCGTTGTTCAGCAGCAGCAGGTAGTCGCCGGTGGCGGCTTTCCGCCCAAAGTTGTTGAGGGCGGAAAAGTTGAAGCCCTTTTTCGGGTAGGTCACCACCCGCAGCCCCGGATACCGCCCCTCGGCCTCCTTATAATAGGAGAAGGTGGCGGGGTCGGTGGAGTTGTTCTCGATGACGAGGACCTCGTAGTTGTCCCACTCGGTCTTCGTCCAGATGCTGTGGAGGCATTTTTCCAGATCGTCGGTGTGGTCCTTGTTGGGGATGAGGATGCTCACCCTGGGGTGGCCCTCGATGGCCCATTTGACCCGGTAGGTGCTGGGGAACAGCCCATCCTCCACCGTGCCCTCCCGGCCCGTGCGGGTCAGGTGGTCGGCCAGCGCCTTTTTGGCGGCGGCAGCCACATAGGGCTTCGCGTCTGTTCCGCCGGAGGTAGAGCCCTCATGGACCCGCCAGTAGTAGAGCACCTGCGGGACGTGGGCCGCGCCGCCCACCTTCTCGATGAGGCGGAGGAAGAGGTCGTGGTCCTGGCTGCCGTCGCACTCCGGCCGCTCGCCGCCCGCTTCGTCCCACAGAGCCTTTCGGAAAACGGCCAGGTGGCAGATGTAGTTGCAGCACAGCAGGTAGTCCGGGGCGTAATCGGGCTTGAAGTGGGCCACCAGCGGCCGCCGGATGCTCTTAGCAAAGAGGGCCTCGTCGCTGTAGACAAAGCCGTCCGGCTTTCCCTCCGTCCGCAGCTGCAAAATGGCCTTGCCCATGGCGTACATCGCCTGGGGGGCCAGAATGTCGTCGTGGTCGGCAAGGGCAAGGTATTCGCCCTCCGCCAGCCGGGCGGCGGCGTTGGTGTTGGCCGCAATGCCCTTGTTTTCGATCTTTTGGTATACGATCTGTTGATATTTTGCCTGATATTCCTCCACGATCTGCTTCACGCTGCCGTGGGCGGCGTCGGAGGCATCCGCCAGGCAGAGCTGGCCGTTGGGGGCCGTCTGGTGCACGAAGGAATCCAGAAACTCCCGCAGGTAGTTTTCCGGCGTATTGTACAGCGGGGTGAGGATGGAGATGGTGGGCAGGCCGCAGTCGGCAAAGCCGGTTCCGGCGTACTCGGCCCTTTGGGCCTCCAGCACCTGCTTTGCGGGCAGGTAGCGGGCCTTTTTGCCAAAGAAGCGGCGCTTGACAAAGCCCGTGCCCCGCACCAGCATGGTGCCAAGGCCCTCGTCCCGGGTGAGCTGAACGGCATAACCCGCCAGCTCTTTGGCGCGTTTCAGTCGTACATTCATCTTATGCCTCGCCCCGGTGGGTGGCCTTATAGGCCGCGCAGACCGTCTCGGTGTCGCCGTTCATCTTCAGGCGGCCGTGGCTCAGCCAGGCCACCTTGCTGCACATCCGCTCGATCTGCTCGATGGAGTGGGAGACGAGGATAACCGTGGTGCCGCCCGCCATCAGCTCTTTCATCCGCTTTTCGCACTTCTGCTGGAAGAGGAAATCGCCCACCGACAGCACTTCGTCCGCGATGAGGATATCGGGCTTGGTGATGGTGGCAATGGCAAAGCCGATGCGGGCCACCATGCCGGAGGAGTAGTTTTTCAGCGGCACGTCGAGGAAGTTCTGCAGCTCGCTGAACTCCACGATCTCGTCAAACTTTTCGTCCAGATACTTGGGCGAGAAGCCCAGCACCGTGCCGTTGAGGTAGATGTTCTCCCGGGCAGTGAGGTCCATATCAAAGCCCGCGCCCAGCTCGATGAGGGGGGCGATGGTGCCATTGACGGTCACCTTGCCGCGGGTGGGCTTGTACACGCCCGCAATGGTTTTGAGCAGGGTGGATTTGCCCGAGCCGTTGAGGCCCACCAGACCGTAGAAATCGCCGGGCATGATGTCCAGGCTGACGTCCCGCAGGGCGTAAAATTCATCGTACTGCAATCTCCCCTGCACGAGGGCCAGCAGGTACTCTTTCAGGCTCTCGTGCTTTTCCCGGGAGAGGTTGAAGCACATGGAGACGTTGTCCACTTTGATGATCGGTTCCATACTCTTCTCCCCTCCTTAAATGTGCAGCACAAAGCGGTCCTGCGTTTTGCGGAACATCCGCACGCCCACCAGCATGGAGAGCAGCGCGCACAGGCCGCAGACCGCCACCATGTTGAGATCCAGCGGGATGCCCCACATCAAAGTGCGGCGGAAGCCCGTGATATACCAGTACATGGGGTTGAGCTTGATGATCTGCTGCATATTGAAGCCGCCGATGGAAAAGGTCATCTGGGTGGGGTCATAGAAGATGGCGGAGAAGTAGAGCAGCGCCGTGATGAAGACGCTCCAGATGTGCATGATGTCCCGGAAGAAGACGGTAGCCGCCGCCAGGAACAGCCCCACGCCCAGGCTGAAGAAGAAGAGGGTCACCAGCGGGTAGAGCGCCTCGATGACCGTCCAGTGGATGGGGCTGCCGGTGAAGATCATCACCAACGCCAGCGCCACAAAGCTGAACACGCAGTTGACCATGGCAAAGCAGCATTTTTCCAGCGGGAAGATATACTTGGGGATATACACCTTTTTGAGCAGCGGCGCCGCGCTGAGGACGCTGGACATGCTGGAGGAGGTGGCCTCGTTGAAGAAATTGAACAGCAGCTGGCCGCACATCAGAAAAACGGGGAAGTTGTCGATGCCGCTGCCGCGCATATCCATCAGGCTGCTGAACACGGCCCAGTACACCAGACACATGAGCAGAGGGTTCAGCACGCTCCACACCACGCCCAGCACGCTGCGGCGGTATTTGAGCTTGAAATCACGGCTGACGAGGTTCCACAGCAGATAGCGGTAGCGCCAGAAGCCGTTGAGCATTCCCTTGAATTTTGACACCGGCGATCACCACTTTTCAAAGTATTCAAACTTCTGGGCTGCAAAGGGCTCGTGCAGCTTATCCTTGGCGCTGGTCTTGTGCTCGCAGCCGCAGTCGGGCCACTGGACGTTGACGGTGGGGTCGTCGTAGGGGATGCCGCCCTCGCTGGTGGGGTCGTACACATCGGTGCACTTATAGCAGAACTCGGCCACATCGCTCAGCACCAGGAAGCCGTGGGCAAAGCCCTCGGGGATATAGAACATCTTCTTGTTCTCCTCGCTGAGGGTCACGCCCACCCACTTGCCGAAGGTGGCGCTGTGGGGGCGGCAGTCCACGGCTACGTCGTACACTTCGCCCTTGGTCACCCGCACCAGCTTGCCCTGGGTGTGGTTCTTCTGGAAATGCAGGCCCCGCAGCACGCCCCGGGTGGAGCGGCTCTGGTTGTCCTGCACGAACTCTTTGTCAATGCCTGCTGCGGCGAACTGGTCCTTCTGGTAGGTCTCCATGAAATAGCCGCGGTCATCGCCGAACACCTGCGGCTCAATGACGACAACACCGGGGATCTCGGTCTGCGTAAATGTGAACTTACCCATTTTTCATTTTCCTCTCTGTTTTTTCGTTTTATTTTTTGACGATCTGTTTTTATTTGGAAAAGCCACAAGGGCTTTTGCGCATCTTTGTAGCATCCTCGCCCTCTCAGGCCGCCTATCGGCGTCCAGCTCCCCCAAAGGGGGAGCCAAGCACGCGGCGGTCAGGTTCTTGCCTCTCCCCTTGGGAGAGGTGTCTGCGAAGCAGACGGAGAGGGCGAGCCCGCTCAATGCTTTGCTTTCTTCTTCGTCTTAACGCGCAGCTTTACCACCAGGAACGCCGCGCCCGCCGCGATGACGGTGCCGCCCAGCGAGACGACGAGGAGCAGGGCCACGATCTTTTTCACCGAGAGCCCGGTGCTGCTGCCCGGCTGCACGCCCACGTTGGCGTCCAGCACCTCCTGCAGGCCGGTGACGACCGCCGGGACCCGGACGCTGACGGATTCCTGCTTGTCCTGCCCGTTGACGGTATACACCGCGTATACTTCGGGTTTTGTGCCCAGAATGTATTGTTCGGGCAGCTCCAGCGTCACGGAGACGTCCGCCGCCGTCAGGCCGTCGGCCAGCAGCAGGCGGGTGCCGGGGTCGGTGACGGTGACGATGCCCAGCGTGCCGCCGCCGCCCGCCACGGGCAGCGCTTCCGTCAGCCCCTGTGCGGGGATCTCCGTATAGCCGGTGTAGCGGGCAAAGGCGTAGTCCAGCAAGGTGCGCACGTCGTTGTATTTATCGGGCTTGAGCTGGCTCTGCATGGTGACGCAGATGAGCCGCACCCCGTTTTCCTCCGCCAGGCAGACGTAGGTGTAGCGGGCAATGTTGGTGTAGCCGATCTTGGAGCCCCGGATGGCCGGGATGTACCACCGGCTGGAGCCCACCCGCATTTTGTCCTGCTGGTGGAAGTAGCGCTCCTTGGGCTGGACGTTGGTGGGAGACATCTGGTACACCTCGTTGCGGGTGAACAGAGTCTCGAACCCCGGCTGCGTCAGCGCCCAGCGCAGGATCTGCGCCATATCGTAGCAGCTGGTGTAGTGGTCTTCATCGCTGATGCCGTGGGGGTTGGCGAAGTGGGTATGGGAGAGCCCCAGCGCCGCCGCCTGGGCGTTCATGGCGTCCACGCCGTCCGCGATGGTGCCGCCGCCGAAATATTCGGCCAAAAGGTTGGCGCCGTCGTTGGCGCTGGCCATCATGGTGCCGTACAGCGCGTCGGCAAGAGGCACTTCCTCGCCCTCCTGCAGGGCAATGTGGCTGGAATCCGTGCCCGCCAGCGAGTAAACGTCCTCGTGGGAGACGGTGAGCTTGACGCCGTCCCACGCCCCCTGTGCCTTTTGGCAGGCAAGGCCCAGCGTCATCACCTTGGTGATGGAGGCCGGGTGGAGCGCTTCGTCCATATTCTGCTGGGCCAGCACAAGGCCGGTGTCTGCGTCGATGATGCAGTAGGCCTCGGTGGCCGTCAGGGCCGGGCCCGCCGCCTGTGCCGGCAGCAGCACCGCACAGACCCAAAGCAGCACCGCACAGAGCGCGGCGATCTGTTTTTTCATGTGGTGTACTCCAATTATCGTTATTAACCTATTTAGTATACCACAATTCCCCGCCGCTGAAAAGACGATTTACAGTTTGGGCAGGCAAAGCATGGGCTGCAGCTGCCGCCCGGCCATGGCGGCGTCCAGCGCGGCGGGCAGGAGGGTGAAATCCGCCTTCAGGCTGGCAGGCTTGCCCGCCGGGTCGTCCTGCCCGTAGGGCACGAAGTAATAGTGCTTGCGCTGGGCAAGCCGCGCTATGTTCTCCCCGGAAGCGCCCAGGCCATCGTTGGTGGAAACGGCCAGCAGCACAGGCCGCCCCACCCGCAGCAGACTCTTGGCCGCCAGCGTGACAGGGGTATCGGAAAGGCCTGCCGCCAGCCTCGCCAGCGTGCTGCCCGTGCAGGGAGCCACCACCAGCGCATCGGCAAGGTCCTGCGGGCCCAGCGGCTCCACGGCCTGCAGCGTGTCCCGCACAGGGCTCCCTGTCAGCGCCTCCAGCCGGGCGCGCCAGTCCGCCGCGCGGCCAAAGCGGGTGTCCAGCGCAGAGACGGTATTGCTCAGGATGGGCAGCAGCTCCCAGCCCCCGGCCTGCAGGCGGGCGGCCGCAGCCAGCGCCGTTTCCAGCGTGCAAAAACTGCCGCAGACCGCAAAGGCGGCGCGGCGGGTGTTCGTCAGCATGGTGGTTCCTCCCTTTCTCGCAGCATCTCGCAGACAGTCTGGGCCACGGCCTCCCCGGCTGTCTCGAGGGCGCAGGCGGCGGGCAGGCTGAG
>RKCM01000036.1 GCA_014858325.1 Oscillospiraceae bacterium
TTCCTCGCCGGCGACGCCGACCCCGTGGGCGATCCGGGCCGCGGGGTCCGGCGCGCCATCGACAGCCTCCGCGCCGTCGGCGTGCAGAACATTCGGCAAAAGCTCTACCCCGGTGCCCGCCACGAGCTGCTGATGGAGCTCAACCGGCAGGAGGTCATGGGCGATATCGCCCACTGGCTGAACGAGCAATTGCAAAAGTGATCTTCGGTTACGCTAAAACTGTTCCCACTGCCCCAAAACGTTCTTTTCCGAAAGAATGTTTTGGGGCTCCTTTTGTCATAGGACGCAAAAGCACCCCCGCTTCCAAATGGAAGCGGGGGTGCTGCAGTTCAATTTACAATTGCGCCTGCTGCTTAGCCGCAGTGGTCGCAATGCTCGCAATCCTCTTCGATCTTGCCCACGATGGGTTCGGGATCGATGCCCTGACGGCGATAGTAGTCGGACAGGGCGGCCTTGACGGCCTGCTCCGCCAGAACGGAGCAGTGGACCTTGATGGGAGGCAGGCCTTCCAGCGCCTCCACAACGGCCTTGTTGGTCAGCTTGAGGGCCTCGTCAACGGTCTTGCCCTTGATGAGGTCGGTGGCCATGCTGCTGGTGGCAATGGCGGCACCGCAGCCGAAGGTGAGGAACTTGACGTCCACGATGACGTTGTTCTCGATCTTCAGATACATCCGCATGATGTCGCCGCACTTGGGGTTGCCGACTTCACCCACACCGTTTGCATCGGGCAGCTCGCCCACGTTGTGGGGGTGTGCGAAATGCTCCATGACCTTTGCGCTATACATACCTGCCATATTACTGCTCTCCCTTCAGGCTGAACTGACGGGCCTTGTTCTGGCCCTGCAGCCACATACAACTCATTGCGCGGCGGCGGGGGATCACTTCCTCCAGCACGTCACACAGATATTTTGCTTCTTCCATGGTGTTCTGCGGGCCAAAGGTGAACCGCATGGAGCCATGACCGATCTCCTCCGGCACGCCGATGCTCAGCAGGACATGGCTGGGGTCAAGGCTGTCGGAGTTGCAGGCAGAGCCGGTGGAGGCACAGATGCCGTGCATATCCAGGTCCAGCAGGATGGTCTCGCCCTCCAGGCCCGGGAAGCTGATGTTCACGTTGCCGGGCAGACGGGGTGCGCGGCCGCCGTTGAGCCGGGCCTCGGGGATGTTCTTCAGGATGCGGTCGATGACGTAATCCCGCAGCTGCTGCTCGTGGGCCATCTTCTCGGTCAGGCTGCCGGTGGCCATCTCCAGTGCCTTGCCCATACCGGCGATGCCGGCCACGTTCTCGGTGCCGGCGCGGTGGCGGGCTTCCTGGCTGCCGCCGTCGATGAGGTTCTGGGGCCAGACACCCTTGCGGCAGTACAGCGCACCAATGCCCTTGGGGCCGTTGAACTTATGGGCGCTCATGGACAGCATATCCACGCCCAGCTCCTTCACGTCCACCGGGATGGCACCCACGGCCTGCACGGCGTCGGTGTGCATCCAGACGCCATGCTTGTGGGCGATCTCGGCGATCTCTTTGATGGGCTGGATGGTGCCGATCTCGTTGTTGGCCATCATGATGCTGACCAGCGCGGTGTCGGGGCGGATGGCTGCCTCCACATCCTCGGGGTGGATATACCCCTCGGCGTCGGGCTTGATATAAGTGACCTCAAAGCCCATACGCTCCAGCGCAGCCATGCTGTGCATGATGGCATGGTGCTCGAAGGCACTGGTGATGAGGTGTTTTTTATTCTGGCGGGCCTTGGTAAAGGCGGTGCCCTTCACGGCCCAGTTGTCGGCCTCGGAGCCGCAGCCGGTGAAGAAGATCTCCGCCGGGGAAGCATGGATGGCCTTGGCCACCTGTGCCCGGCCGGTATCCACAAACTCCTTGGCTTCGTACCCCACGCTGTAGTGGCTGCTGGGGTTGCCGCAGGCACCGCTCAGTGCTTTGACCATCACTGCCAGCACTTCGGGAGCACAGGCCGTGGTGGCGGCGTTATCGAGGTAAACCACTTTCTCACTGATATCCATAGGAATGATCCTTTCTGGTACGATACGAAAAAAATCGTAAAACATCTTTTGACGGGAATGTTATACCATATCATTTCCCAGTATGTCAATAGGAATACCAGAAATTCATGATTTTGCAACAATCTCCCCGGGTTCAGCGGCCTTTTCCGGCCAGCTTACCCAAGACCACTTTCCAGCGGGGGTAGCCCCAACGTTTGTCCTCGGCAAAATCGTCGGCCAGCCGCCACGGGAAGGGCGAGCCGTCGAAATAGAGGTTGCCGGCCTCGTCCACCCGGTCCAGCTTCCGGGGCAGATACGCCTCGTCGTAGTAGCTCTTGCGGCGGTCGGGCAGCTTCCAGCGGAGGGTGCCGTCTTCGTCCATCCCCTCAGCCCAGACGCCGAACACGAAGGTCGCCGCCTCGCCGTAGCAGTGCTGCTCCATGCGGATGGCACCGTCGTAGTAGAACTTGATGACCTCCAGCGTGCCGGATTCCTTTTTGCCGTCTTTCCCCAAGGTGGGGCGGTAATCCTGCTGGTAGCGGCAGCCGCAGTGGGTGCCCGCAAAGTCTTTTGCGCGAAATGTCATTTTACACTCCTTCCGTCACCTTCGGTGACACCTCCCTCTATGAGGGAGGCCTCTTTTCCGGCAGGAAACTTGCCCTCTTTGTCAACAGGCTCCCTCCGTGAGGGGGCTGTCTGCGAAGCAGACTGGGGGAGTTTTTCAAAAATGCCCTTCAAAATCCCCTTCGATCTCATAGGGCCAGCTCAGGATGCCGCCCAGATCGTAGATGTGGGTGTAGCCCAGCGCGTCCAGCTTCTGGGCTGCGTCGGCGCTGCGCCGCCCGGTGCGGCAGTAAATGAGCCACTCCGCGTCCTTGTCGGGCAGCACCTCCGCCGCCCGGGTCACCACGTCCCCCAGCGGCAGCAGCTTTGCTGCCGGGATATGCCCCACGGCAAATTCGTCCGGCTCCCGGACATCCACCGCCACGGCCTTGCCCGCATCCAGCAGCCGGATGGCGGCAGCGGGTTCGATTTTCGTTACCATTGCAATCTCTCCTTATGTCATACTTTCTCCAGTATATGATAACAGACATTTTTTGTTTGTACAAGGGAAAACGCGCTTTTTGCTTTGCAAATCCCGGGCCGCGTGTTATACTAGGAGGAGAACCAAGGGAGAGAGAAACGTTATGAAATTTTCCACCAAGAGCCGTTACGCCCTCCGGCTGATGGCCGAGCTGGCCCGCTATGCGCCGGGCACCACCGTCTCGCTGAAGGAGATCAGCGAGCGCCAGAACCTGAGCCTCAAATATCTGGAGCAGATCGTCACCCCGCTGGCCCGGGTGGGCCTTGTCAAGAGTGAGCGGGGCAGCCAGGGCGGCTACCGCCTGACCAAGGCTCCCGCCGACTACACCGCCGGAGAGATCCTGCGCGCCATCGAGGGCAGCGTGGCCCCCATCCCCTGCCTGGGCAGCGAGACCAACGAGTGTCCCATGTCCGAGCAGTGCTTCACCCTGCCCTTCTGGTCGGGTCTGGACGACGTCATCAATCAGTACATCGACAGCGTGACTCTGGAGCAGCTGGCCCAGAGCCTGCCCTCTGCCCACGAGGGCTGCGGCGGCTGCGGCGGCAAAGCCTGACTGCCCCCGCCCTCTGCCCCGGAAGCTTCCCCGGCAAAATCTCCCCCGCCGGGATTGACGAAGCGCCCAAAAAAGGGTATACTATTCCAGTATCCCCGCCGGGGTGTTGCGCAGTTGGTAGCGCGCCTGCTTTGGGAGCAGGAGGCCGCGAGTTCGAGTCTCGCCACTCCGATATGAAGAAAAGCCACGATACAGCGTCTCAAGCGACGTTCTGTATCGTGGCTTTTTTGCTTGCTTTTTATCCCGCTCAGGCGGCCATGTGGAGCACGATGCCGTACACGGCTGCGGCGGCAATGAAGACGATCGGGTGCAGTTTTTTCAGCTTGGGCACATAGCGGGTGCCGATGAGCACCAGAACGAACAGGACGATGCCTTTTCCATCCAGCACGAGGCTGCCGAAATCGTAGACGCTGCTCATCTTGAACAGGGCGTAGATCATGATCTCGATGCCCGCGGCGCTGATCAGGGCCACCGAGGCGGGGCGCAGGCCGTACAGGGTGTTGTCCACCAGCTTGCTGGTGCGGAACTTATCCAAGAAGTAGGCGACGATGAGGATGCAGATGACGGAGGGGCAGACCAGACCGATGGTGGCGGTCAAGGAGCCCAGGATGCCGCCCACCACGCCGTAGGCCCCGCGGCCGACGGTATAGCCCACATAGGTGGCCATGTTGACGCCCATCGGGCCGGGGGTGCTCTCGGAGACGGCGATCATATCGGCCAACTGGCCTGCGGTGTACCAGCCGGTTTTGGAGGCGATATCCTGCAGGAAGGGCACCGTGGCCATGCCGCCGCCGATGGCGAACAGGCCGGTCTTAAAAAACTCCCAGAACAGACGAAGATAGATCATTTTCCGCGCACCCCCCATTTTGCCAGCAGATTGCCCAGCACGCCTGCCACGATGACGGACAGCACCGGGGAGAAATCAAAAAACACCGCTGCAAGGAAGAGCACGATGTACATCACGAGGGTCGCCTTATCCACGATGGCGGACTTGATGAGCTTGAGCACAGCGTTCAGGATGAAGACGCAGACGCAGACGCGGATGCCGGCCAGGGCGTTCTGCACCCAGACCAGGCTTGCGAAGTTGTTGATGAGCGCCGCAATGATGGAGATGATGACGAGCGACGGCGCAATGACGCCCAGCGTGGCGACGATGCCGCCGATGTTGCCGGCCTTTTTCCGGCCGATGAAGGTGGCGGTGTTGACAGCGATGACGCCGGGGGTGCACTGGCCGATGGCAAAGTAATCGGTCAGCTCGGCCTCGGTGGTCCAGCCCCGGTCGTCCACCAGCTCCCGCTGCAGGATGGGCAGCATGGCATAGCCGCCGCCAAAGGTCACTGCACCGACGCGGAAGAACGCCAGGAACAGTTCCAGCAGTTCTCGAAACATATTTTTCCCTCTTTCCGACCAAAATTTGGCCCAGAACATTATAACATAGCCCTCTGTCGGATTCAACCGACAAAAAAGAGGAACCGCCTCTTTCGGAAGCGATCCCTCTGGGTCGGACGTATTTTGTTGGGACGGCGGGGTCACAGCGTCGAGTACCCGAAGCTGTTGACCAGCGCGTCGATCTTCTGGCCCGCCTTGCACATCGGGCACTCGCGGGAATCGAAGCTGGCGTAATCGGGCAGGCTGGCGGGGTCAAAGATGGAGGTGACGGGGATGCCCGCGCACTCGTGGGTGGTGGCGAAGATGGCGGAAAGACCCGCCACCATGCCGCCGTAGTAGTTCACAGCCTCCACAGCCGCCTGCGCGGTGTAGCCGGTGGTGATGGATGCGGCCAGGATGAGCACATGCTTGCCCTTGACCATGGGAGCCAGATTATCCCGCAGGAGGATCTGGCTGCCGGAGGTATACTCCGGGGTGATGACGTAGATGGTCTGGTGGGCGTTCATATTGGCAAAGCCGTCCTTGGTCAGCTCATTGGCCAGGCAGGTGCCGATGACCTGGGTGCCGTCCAGGCAGAGGACGGTATCCACGATGGTGCTGTGCTGGTAGGCCGCCACCAGCTCCTTGGCCACAGCCTTGGCCTCGGAGAGACGGGCTTTCTGGGTGGTGACGTCGATGTAGTAGTTGATGTGGCTGTGGCTGGTGGCAAAATGGCCCTTGGCCACCCGCAGGAACAAGCTGCTCTTATTGGTCGGAAGCTTTACCATATTGATCATACTGCAACACTCCTGTTTCACAATTTTTGCGTGGAAGGCCACGGCCCCATCCTGTTTGGATATCTTTATTGTAGCAGGAAAGGCAGGCTGTGCACAAGGCACAAAACTGCTAAAAATCTTTCCGAAAAATCAGCGCTTTCGCCGGGCAGTGGGATACAAAAAGCCGCCCGGCAATGCCGGGCGGCAGAAATGCGCAGTTGAGATTAAACCTTATCGAAAGCCGTTCCGTTAAACTTCATGCTCCAGGTTGCAAAGGCCTCGGTATAACCCAGCAGGCCCTCGCTGGCCTGTGCACGGGGCCAGTACTTGATCTCAACGATATTGTCCTTCTTGAGATCATCCATGTTTTCACAAGTCAGCACGGTCTCGACCTTCTCGCCCTTTGCAACATCGCCCTTGGAAACAGTCAGTTTAACATTCTGACCGGTGGTGTCGTAACGATAGGTCTTCAGCAGTTTCTTATCTTTGTCGTTGTTGTAGACATCGACCTGGAAGCAGTACGGAGTAACGTTCAGGTTACGCTTGCTGGTGCACTCAATGACGAGATTGCAGGTCATCTTCTTGTCGGCATAAGTAGGAGCCGGCTTAGACAGCAGGGTGAAATCGCCCATGATGGACAGCTTATCGCCAATGGTGCCGGTGGGCTGATAGGGATTATCCTTGCAGCCGGTCAGCAGGCTGGAGCCAGCCACAGCCACAGCGGCCACGGCGGTATATTTCAGGAAAGAGCGGCGAGAAAAAGTTAAGGACATGATCGTTCCTCCTTATTCAATACAAAAACTCAAAGTATTGCCACAAAAGGCGTTACCTATACAATAGGCGAAAACGGGGCAAATGTCAATGGTTTTGCAAATGTTTTTGTGAAACTTTTGGCCTCATATTGTGAAAAACGGACGGAATTTCGTCCCTTCGGCTCAGCCCTTGGCCACGTCCGAAGCGGACATGGTAAAGGTGAGGCTCTTGCCGGATGCAAAGGTGGGGGTATAGGTGACGCTCAGCTCCTGCCAGCCGGTGGGCACGGTGCACACCAGCTCAATGTAGCCCGAGCGCTGGGGCGGCAGGCAGGTGGAATCGGTAAAGGTCTCGGAGGCCGGGTCGTACAGGGAAACGTAGGCGCCGCCCTCCACCGGCTTGCCGTCGCAGGTGACGACAAAATCCGTCGTGGCCGCAGAGAGCGCGTGGAAGTAGCCCGCAGCGTTGGCAGCCTGCTCCTCGGCGGTGTTCAGGGGATAAGCGGCGTTGATCTCGGCCAGGTTCTGCGCACCGATGTTGAAGGTGGTGCCCTCCGAGCGGTTGACGGAGGTAATGAGGACCGCCACATACTCATAGCCCGCCACATCCGGGGCAGAGCTCAGGGTGAAGACGCTGGTGAGCTGGACGCCAAGATTGTTCCAGTTGCTGATCTTATCGCCGACCTTGACCTCCACCGAGCCGTTCTGGCTGGTCTGGCAGCCGCCCAGCAGGGTAGCTGCACCCACGGCGGCGGCGGACGCGCCGATGCACTTGAGGAAGGAGCGGCGGGAAATCGTGTTCGACATAACGGAATGCCTCCTTAAAAAGCGATCTCTTTTTCTTCTTGTTCCGTTTATACCATACTTTGGACGACCGATGCAAGGGGTTCCGGCCAGAATTTACAGGACTTTCACACCGGGCACACCGGGCCCCTCACTGCTCCGGGGAAACGCCCTTCACATGGGTCTCGCTGGTCTTGACGAGGTTGAGCAGGCTGGGGGTGTACAGCGGAAACTCCCGTGTCAGGCTCTCGGTGGTCATGGCAAGGCAGGAGGGGTCTTTTACGCCCTCGCCGCCGGGCAGGTCTTCGCCCGCCAGCAGCGCCTCCACGTTGGTCTCGGCCATCTTCATCACCGCGTCGGAGTAGCCGGGCCAGCGGCGGGCCGGCACACCAAAGAGGCTGGGGGCGTTGTGGGCCTCGGCGGAGTAAAGCAGGCGGAACATCTTGGCCACGGCCATCATCAGGTAGCTGCTCACCTCGGTGGTCAGGGCCTTGCTGTGGCACTGGCCGATCTTGGCGTACAGCACGTTCAGGCTGTTGGAAATCAGCTTTTTGTTCATGGTGGGCAGGACGCTGCCGTGGTAAATGTTGTCCTTCATCTTATCGGGGTTGGGCAGGTCCTCGGCCGAGAGCATCATGCCGTTGCGCTCGGCCGAGCGGCCCAGCAGGTAATCGCAGGAGACATTGTAATAATCGGCCACCCGCACCACAAAATCCAACCCGCACTCGCGGATGCCTTTTTCGTAGTGGGAGAGCAGGGCCTGCGAAACACCCAGATCTTCAGCCGCCTGTTTCTGGGTGATGCCGCGCTCCTTGCGCAGCAGTTTGATGATTCGATTGAATTCCATGATGATCGGACTCCTCAGTGTTTGACGGATTTGCAGCGAATTTCTACTTCTCGGATTTTTGGTTTACAGCAGGTTGATTATACACAATGGAAAACGACTTGTAAAGGAAGAAAACTACCAGAAATTTCGGTCGATTTTCGTCATTTTTGTCAAAAAACTTGCCGCTCCCCCATATCTATGCTAAAATAGGAGGCAGAGAACATACATTTAGTGGCCCGCCCCGGGCGATTCTTTTGCAGAATGCGTCCAAACGGGCCCGTTTTTCCCAGATAAATTGCGAAAATTCGAGGTGCAAACCATGAAAACCTTCAAGCTTCATCTCATCCGCCACGGCATAACCGAGGGCAACCTCAAGGGCTTATACATCGGCAGCGGCACGGACATCCCCCTGTGCGACGAGGGCCGCGCCCAGCTGGCCGAGCTGAAAGAGCGATTCGAGTACCCACAGGTGGACACCGTCTTCTCCTCCCCGCTGATGCGCTCGGTGGAGACGGCCAACATCCTCTTTCCCAACGCCGCCCACCAGTTCTCCGTCCACGACCTGCGGGAGGCGGGCTTCGGCGTGTTCGAGAACCGCCCCGTGAAGGAGCTGGTGAAGGACGAGGACTTCAAAAAGTGGATCACCCCGGGCTCCGGCTTCGTGCCCGAGGGGGCCGAGCCCACCGAGAAGTTCCACGCCCGCTGCGCCGAGACCCTGCTCAAACTGTTTGAGTATATGATCCGCATGGACGTCACCGAGGCCGCCTGCGTCACCCACGGCGGCGTCATCATGAGCATGCTGAGCCAGCGTGCCCTGCCCAGCCGCCGCCCCGAGCAGTGGATGGCAGACCCGGGCTGCGGCTACACCGTCCAGACCGATGTGCAGCTGTGGATGCGGGACCGGCTGGTGGAGGCCATCGACATCGTGCCCTTCGGCTACGCCGACACCCTGCGGGGCCAGGCCGAGACCGATGAGAACGAGGCCTACGAGTAAAGCTTCTTTGCCAAAAACGGCGAAAAACCACGAACCAAACGTAAAATTCCGGGCAAAGGCCTTGACAGCCTGCCCGGAATTTACTATTGTATAAGGTGTGAAACTTTTTCCCTGCAAGGAGGAATCCCCGATGAGCCAATCCCTCTCCCGCCGTTCGTTCCTGAAATATGCCGGTTCCGGCGCGGCCAGTCTGGCCGCCGCCCTGCTGGGCAGTGTTTCGGCTGCGGCCCAAAGCGCCCCCTATCGCGCGGGCGAGCCCGCCCTGCTGGACGGCAAAGCCGCCGTAGAGCTGCTGGGCTATGCTCCGGCCCCCGGCCTTGGCGGCGTGCTGGTCTACCTCTCGGTGGAAAATCTTTCCTCCCGGGCCCTGCCCGTGGGGGCCAGCTACCTGCTCAGCCGGGATGTGGAGACGGAAAACGAGCTCTACCGCCTTGGCGCAGGGGTAACGGCCCGGTGCGACGGCGCGCCCGCCCGCTGCGGCAGCTTTGCGGCCCCCCTCTACGGGGAGAACGCCGCCGATGCCTCGGCCTTTACGCTGAACCTTTCGGCCGGGAAGGGTGCCATCCTCCATTGCTTCTGTGAGACGCCCGCCGACTGGCAGGCGCTGGAGCTGACCTATCAGCCCGATTTTGCGGCGGGCCAGCCCCTCACCTTCGTGGTGCAGAGCGGTGCCGACGAGGTCCAGCTGGGCCCCGTGCCCGCGTCGCCTGCGGAAGTTGGAAACGTGGTGGATCTGTAACGGCCTCGCCCTCTCAGGCGCTGCCGCGCCAGCTCCCCCAAAGGGGGAGCCAAGTCGTTTTTGGAATGCAAAATCGCCCTGTCGAAAGACAGAGCGATTTTTTGTTTACTGGATCAGATTTTCGCCTGCGGCGTTCGTCACGGTCAGCTCCTGCCCGGTGACGCTGGACACCAATGCGATATAGCTCGTCCCGGCTTCCAGTGTCAGCAGGCGGCCGTCCGCGTCATAAAGCTGGAAGGTGCTGTCGCTGCCCTGGGTCCAGGTCAGGTACCACAGGTGTCCGCCGTTCAGCCAGACGCCGCCGCCCATGGTCAGGTCGTAATCGTAGGTGTGGCCGTCGTCCCGCAGGGTGGAGCCGCTGAACAGCACCAGCAGGTTGTCAAAGGCCGCCTGTTGGCCGCTGCCCGCATCCAGCTGGGGCGTACCGTCGGCGTGCAGCATGGCGTACTGCCCCCGCGCTTCATCGTAGGCAAAGCCCGTGGCGTTGGCCTCGTCAAAGCAGATGCGGACGTTCCGGGCACCGGGTGCCGTCGCATCGGGCAGCTTGCCGTCCACCGCCTGGGGCAGCAGGGGCGGCACCGTCAGGGCTGCCCCGCCGGAGGCGCCGCTGCCGGAAGCCGTAGAAGCCGCGCTCGTCACCCGGGACTCCATCAGGCCGGCGGAGATGTTCAGGCTGCTCAGCACGCCGGAGACCGCCCCGCCGCTGGTGTACCAGAGGGGCGCGTTCTGCCATGCCGCCGTGCAGGAGAAGGCGTTTTTGCCCACCTCCAGCGCATCCACCGCCCGGAGCGAGTAGTAATCCAGATAGTTCTGGTCAAACACGCCGCCGCCCCGCTGGACAGGCAGCACCTGCTGGCCCACCAGCAGCCGCCAGTAGAGGTCCTCGCCCTCCGTCACCGGGCCCACCTGCGGCATGGCGTCCACCGATGGGTAAACCAGGCAGAGGCTGGTGTCGCCGTAGTCGGCGGTGCGGGCTTCCAGCACCACGGAGGCCGCCGAAATGCCCCACTGGGTGGTGGAGGCCGTGCCGTTGGCAATGGTCACCGCCACCGGGCGCTGGCCCGGGCAGCGGGCTTCCAGCCCGGTCAGCGGGTCGGCAGG
>RKCM01000054.1 GCA_014858325.1 Oscillospiraceae bacterium
GGGGTGCGGGCCGCATCCAGCGGCAGGGGCAGCAGGATATAATCCGCCAGCGCCACCTGTTCCGCACCGCCCACGGCATAGCCCGCCCGGGCCAGCGCCCGGCCAGCCGCCGCCTGCCGGGCATCGGTGCCAATGACGGCAAAGCATTTGGGGGCCGTTGTTTTCTCCATGCCTTCCCTCTCCCCTCTCTCACAGCGTCTGGGCCATTGTATGCCGCAGGGCGCGGGAGGGTGCAGGCAAACAAAAAGCCCCGGAAGTACTCCCTGTGATCCAGGAAGAGCTCCCAAGGCTTTGGCTTTTCACTTTTTCACTCAAACGAAATCCGAAGCTTTTTTCCCATACAGGACGCCATCTTCTGCAAAAACTCCAAGGACGGGTTTACATTTCCGTTCTCAAAGCGAGAGATATTTGCCTGTGCGGTCCCCATTCTTTCAGCCAACTCTTTTTGGGTCAAGCCCGCTTCCTTGCGCGTCATGACCGCCGCACGAATCGCTTCGTACTCCGGCCCGAGCCGCTCGTATTCCTCTCTGACCTCCGGCTTTTCAGAGAAAACTTTCTCCTTGTAATCGCTATATTTCATAATTAGTGCAGGCCTTTCTGCTGTTCAGCATACTCGTTCGCGTTGTCGTTGTCGTTCGCGTTGTCGTTGTCGTTCACATTCATCGATGTCTTTGTTTATAATCTTCTGCGCGTTTTTTGGCGGTTTCAATTTCCCTTGGCGGCGTTTTCTGCGTCTTTTTCACAAAGCCATGCAGAAGGACTAAGGTATCTCTTTGCCATACAATATAAAAAATGCGAGAGATATCACTAGAAAATTTGATTCGAAGCTCCCAAATGTCCTCTTCGATGTGTTTTACATGCGGCTCTTTCAGCGCCGTACCGCACTCCGCCAAAAGTTCGATTTCTCGAAACGCTTTTGACTGGTGCTTTGCCGGGAGCGAATCCAAAAATTCTGCTACGACTTCTTTTCCATCCGCAGTCGCGTATAGTTCAACGTCCAGTATCGTCCATCACCCCCCGTGTAAAGACTGTTGGCCGCTTTACTATCTATAATATATCACATCGGATATGTTTGTGTCAAGTAAACCCGGCTTCTTTTTCGATCGATCGCTTTTTCGGCAAACAAAAAGCCCCGAACAGGGCAGGTGCCTTGTCCGGGGTGTGGTATTCCGTTGTTAGAACAGATTACTTGTTAACGGTCTGAGTCTGATCCAGAGCCTTGGAAACGACAGCAATATAATCGTTGTTCTTGCCTTCGACAACCTTAACGCCGATCTCGATCTTCTTGTCGCTGTTCTTTGCAGAAACATTGACCAGCTTCTCGTTGACGGACTTAGCCTTGTCGTTGCGATTATCGTTGGTGGGCTTCTTGACGATCACATAGTTGTAAACAACCTTGTCGATGATGACGATGCCATTGCTCTCGTCATCCTTATGCTCGTTCCAAGCCTTCTGAGCCTCGTCATCCAGGTCCTTCTTGTGGGTGTAAGTAGACTTGCTGACATCGTTCAGAGCGTCAACCAGCTTCTTCTCAGCGAGGTTGTCGCTAACAGCACAGCCAGTCAGCATAGACAGAGCCATGACGCAAACGAGGGCAGCAGCCATCAGTTTCTTAAATGCTTTCATTGTTGTATCCTCCGTAAAGATCAAATAAACCCCAGCAACTGCCAGCCGAGTGCGGACAGTTTGCTATGCTAAAGTCAGCATACGCCTTTTTTGCGCTCTTGTCAAGATTTCACAGGGATTTCATCATTTTGCCCAATGGCAGGGCGTCTGTTCTTGTCGCTCTGTCCAAAGCAGGCAAAGGCGGGCGGGCTTTGCGGCAAACAAAAACTCCCCCGGCAGTATGCCGGAGGAGCCTGGAAATCCTATATCTTCACCCAGAGGGAAGCGTCCCTGACAAAAACGTTTCTGCCTTTGCGTTACTTTAGGAATTTCGCCACGGCACGGGCCACGATGCCGCCCAGAATGCCGGAGACGAGGAACTCTGCCACGCCCTGCACGCCGACCAGCAGGACGACGAACATCAGGGGGTTGGCTGCGCCCTTGACGGACACGAGGTTCTGGACATAATCGCAGCCGTAGAAAGCCAGCACGATGTAGCCCATGAAGAAGACCGTGTTCAGGAAGGGGGCGCTCATGGCGCTGACGAGGTAGCTCCAGGTGCCGGGCTTATCCAGACCCTTGAGGCCCTTGAAGATGAGGCCGGCGCACAGGCCCATCAGCATACGCATGCCCACGCAGAGGATGAAGGTGTTGACGGGGCTGACCTGGAACAGTGCGCCCGTCATGGCCGAAGCGCCGGTGACAGCGTCGTAGAAGCTGACGGCGCCAAACACGCCGCCCAGAACGGCACCCGCTGCGGGGCCCATGGTGATGGCACCCACCGCGATGGGAAGGGTCAAAAAGCTCATGTAAAGCGGGCCCACGGGCACGCTGCCCAGGCCGATGGCCTTCATGACCAGCTCAATGGCGACCAGCAGTGCCAGCCGGGTGAGGGTGCGAAGATCGTTGTTTTTCATATTCAATTTTCCTCCTGCTGCCGTTCCGCCCTTATTTGTCGGATACGGCGCAAACCTGCCCGCAAAGTGCGGGGCTGTTTTTCTGATCTGTCAGGGAACTCCCGAACGGGAGAAAAGCTTGTTAGTCACAGGGAAATTTTATGCCGGCCGAGCGTCTTGCCGCCGTCAGCACCCGGCTGACGGCCACGGAGGTGTCCAGCATCCGGCTGCACAGCTCCTGATCGCCGCCCGCGATGGCCCGGGCAAAGGCGTCGAACTCCGCCGCCTGCCGGGGACGGCCCCCGTTTAGGTTGAAATGCTCCTCCTTGCCCTCGTTGAGGTGGAGGGTGACGCCGCCGCAGTAGTTGGCGGTGGATTTTTGCAGAATATAGCCCTTGGTGCCCTGGATGACGTACCGGGCGGGGGCACCGCAGTCTTTCGCCGCCATGCTCACGGCCTTGAAGCCGCTGTAATCCATGGTGAGGATGCCGCTGGTGTCGATGCCCTGATCCATGTTGGCGGCATACACCGCCCGGTTGGGCTCGCCGAACAGGCCGACGATGTAGCTAATGTTGTAGACGTTCAGGTCCATCAGCGCGCCGCCCGCGCACTTGGGGTCGAACGAGGGGGCAACTTTGCCCGCGCAGAAAGCGTCGTAGCGGCTGGAGTACTGGCTGAAATTGCACTGCACCAGCTTCACGGTGCCGATGCGGGGCAGCAGCTCCCGAATCTTGCTGTAGTTTTCCAGATACTGGGTGGTCATGGCCTCAAACAGGAACACCTTTTTGTGCCGGGCCAGCGCCGCCAGCTCTTCGGTCTGGGCGGCCGTCGGGGTCATGGGCTTTTCCACGATGACGTGCCTGCCCGCTTCCAGTGCCACCTTCGCGTAGCGCGCGTGCTGGATGTTGGGCACGGCCAGATACACCACGTCCACCCACTGCAAAAGCTCCAGATAATTGGTGGTGTGCTGCGGCACGCCGTACTGGGCGCAGAGCTCCGCGGCCAGCGGCTCACTGCGGGGAGTGGAGCACACCGCCTGCACTGCAAAGGGCGACTCCGGCCCGGCCAGCCAGGGCAAAAACTCCCGCACGATCATCCCGGTGCCCAGAATGCCGAGTTTCATCTTCTGTTCCATTCTTCCGTTTTCCTATCCTCTTCCTCAGCCCGCCTTGGCTTCGGTTTCCTCCCGCCGCTCCCGGCGGAAATTGCGGCGGCGGCGGAAATTGTTCTGCCCGTGGGGGCGTTTGCCGCCGTGGGGTGCACCCTTGTGGTGGTGGGCGCCGCCCTCCCGGCTCTCAAAGGCCGGGGCATTGAGCTGGTACAGCAGGGCAAGACCCTTCAGCAGCAGCTCGGGGTCGTACACCAGCGGGTGGCGGCACAAGGGCGTGACATACTTGGCCAGCCCTCCCGTGACCACCAGCGTGGCGGGGCGGCCCAGCTCTTCCTCGATGCGGGCGGTGATGCCGTCCAGCAGCACCGCCGTGCCCAGCACCGAGCCGGAGAGCATGCAGCTCTCGGTGTCCACGCCGACGGCGTTTTTGGGCGACGACAGATGGACCTGCGGCAGCTGAGCGCAGCGTTCCCCAAGGGCCCGCAGGCCGGTGGAAAGGCCCGGGCAGATGACGCCGCCCCGGAAGACCCGGTCCTCGTCCACCACATTGAAGGTGGTGGCGGTGCCCAGATCCACCGTTACCACGGGCAGCGGAAAGTGAGCCGCCGCGTAGGCCGCATCCACGATGCGGTCCTTGCCCACGGTGTGGGGGTCGGGCACGCCCATGGTCAGCCCGGTGTGGATCTCGGGCGAGACGATGACGGGCTTTTTGCCCGTGTAGTGGCGGGCGCACTCGGCCAGCGCCCCCGTGATGGAGGGCACGACGCTGGTAAGCACAGCCCCCTCAAAGCGGATGGGGCGCTCCGGGTGGCGGCGGTGGGAGAACACCTTCTCCATTTCGGCCCGGTACTCCGCCGCCGTGCGGGTGCGCACCGTATCCATGTGGGCCACAAAGCATACACGTCCGTCCTTGATGCCCCCCAGGGCGACGGTGGTGTTGCCTATATCAATGGCAAGAATCATATATTCAGTTCCTCGTTGGAACCCTCTCAGTCTCGCATTCGCTCGACATTGCCCCTTTCTGTCGCTTACGCGACATCTTCCCCCGGCCGGGGGAAGTCTTCCCACCAAAGGGGGAGCTCATTGCGGCTTTGGATCTCGGTTTCAGCGGAACCCAGCCTAAGAGGCAGCATGACCTCGCCCTTTGGGAGAGGTGGCATCGCACAGCGATGACGGAGAGGGTTTTTCATTATCAATTCAAGTTATTTTACCGCATTTTGGCCCAAGATACAAGCCCACAGAAAGATTTTGTTGTGCTGGCGGGGCTTTTGCATTATACTAAGGAGAGGAATCCCAACAAACAGGAGGTTTTTTGGATGGATCTGCACGGAAAATGCGTCCTTTTGGGCGTGAGCGGCGGCATTGCCGCCTATAAAATGGCCAATGTGGCCAGTGCCCTCAAAAAACTGGGGGCAGATGTTGAGGTCATCATGACCAAAAACGCCACTCAGTTCATCACACCCCTCGTCTTTGAAACGCTGACGGGCCACAAGTGCATGGTGGACACCTTCGACCGCGATTTCAAGTTTGAAGTCACCCACATCTCCCTCGCCAAAAAGGCAGACGTGATTTTAGTCGCCCCCGCCACGGCCAATGTCATCGCCAAAATGGCCCACGGCATCGCCGACGATATGCTCACCACCGTGGTGCTGGCGGCCAAGTGCCCCAAGCTCGTCTCCCCTGCCATGAACACCGGGATGCTGGAGAACCCCATCACCCAGGACAACCTCCAGACCTTGGAGCACTACGGCTTCACCGTGATCCCCTCCGAAAGCGGCGTGCTGGCCTGCAAGGATGTGGGCAGCGGCCGCCTGCCCAAGGAGGACGTGCTCATCGAGCATATCCTCCACGCCATCGCCCGGCCCAAGGACCTGGCGGGCCTGCGCATCGCCGTCACTGCCGGGCCCACCCAGGAGCCGCTGGACCCCGTGCGCTACCTGACCAACCACTCCACCGGCAAGATGGGCTATGCCGTGGCCCGTGCCGCCGCCATGCGGGGCGCAGAGGTCACCCTCATCCACGGCCCCACGGCGCTGCCGCCCGTCCGTTTCGTGGAGGATGTGCCCATCACCACGGCGCAGGATATGTACGACGCCGTCACCAGCCGCTTTGATGCAATGGACGTCCTTGTGATGGCCGCCGCCGTGGCGGATTACCGCCCCGCCACCGTCGCGGACGATAAGATCAAAAAGAAGGACGGCGACCTGTCCATCCCGGTGGAGCGCACCGCCGACATTCTGGGCACCATCGGCCCCAAAAAGCAGGGGCAGTTCCTCTGCGGCTTCTCCATGGAGACGCGGGACATGGTGGAGAACTCCGCCGCCAAGCTCCAGAAGAAGAACCTCGACATGGTGGTGGCCAACAACCTGAAGGTGGCCGGGGCCGGGTTTGGAGTGGACACCAATGTGGTCACCTTCATCACCCCGGACGGCACCCGGGAGCTGCCCCTCATGAGCAAATCCGACGTAGCCGACGCCATTCTGGATGAAATTTTGAAGCGGCGCAAATAACCCTCTCCGGCGCTTCGCGCCAGCTCCCCCGAAGGGGGAGCCCTTGGCAGAGCGGGCAGCTTCCTGCTTTTTTCCAAAACAACAAAGCCCTGTTCCCGGACTTGCAAACTGTGCAAGCCGAAGAGCAGGGCTTTTCGTATTTCGTACAAACAAAATCTCTTCGCCAGAGGCTCCCCCTTCGGGGGAGCTGGCATCGCGCAGCGATGACTGAGAGGGTTACTCCACCATCATCTTGCTGGCCTTATAGATATCGCCGCAGCCCAGGGTGATGACGAGGTCGCCTTCGCGGGCATTCTGCTTCACCCACTGGGCCGCCTCCTCCAGGCTGTTCACCAGCACCGAGTTCGGGATCTCCTTGGCCAGCATGGCGCTGGTGATGGAGGGGTCCACCGGCTCCCGGCTGCCCATGATGGGGGTGATGACCGCGATGTCGGGGATCTTGAGCACGTCCACAAAGTCCTGGAACAGCATCTTGGTGCGGCTGTATGTAAACGGCTGATGGACGGCGATGAGCCGCTTATAGCCCAGCTCCTTTGCGGTGTTGAGGGTGGCGCGCAGCTCGGTGGGGTGGTGGGCGTAATCATCCACCACCACGGCCCCGTTGCACTCGCCGTAGACCTCAAAGCGGCGGCCGGCCCCCTTGAAGCTGGCGGCGGCGGCAGCGCACTGCTCCACCGTCAGGCCCGCAAAGCGGCAGACGGCGCACATGGCCAGCGCGTTGTAGATGTTGTGGCGGCCCGGCACGGCCAGCCGGATGTGGCCGGTGATCTTGTTCCACTCCTTGAGATCGAACTCAAAGAAGCCGGGCTTATACTCCTGCACATTGACAGCCTGATAATCGCCGTCGTTCTCGATACCGAAGGTGCGCACCCGGCGGTCCAGCGTGTACATGACGTCCATGGTGTTCTTGTCGTCGGCATTGGCAAAGATCATAAACTGGGTCATGAGGGCAAACCGCTTGAAGGCGAACTTCAGCTCGCCCATGCTGCCATAATAATCCAGATGGTCGTTGTCGATGTTCAGCACCACCGAGAGGTAGGGGGTGAGCTTCAGGAAGGTCTCGGCGAACTCGCAGGCCTCAATGACGATGTGGTCGCCGTCGCCGGCCTTGCCGTAGCCGTGGATGAGGGGCAGCTTGCCGCCGATGACGGCAGAGGGGTCCTTGCCCGCCAGCTCCAGCGCGGTGGTGATCATGGAAGTGGTGGTCGTCTTGCCGTGGGTGCCGGAAACGCAGATGCTCTCCTTATACAGGCGGCTGACATAGCCCAGCATCACGCTGCGCTCCACGGTAGGGATGCCGTAGGAGGCCGCCGCATTCAGCTCCACATTGTCCTTGGAGATGGCAGCCGAGTAGACCACCAGATCGGTGCCGATGATGTTGTCGGCACTGTGGCCCAGCGTGACCTTGATGCCCATCTCCCGCTCAGAGCGGATGATGCTGCCATCCAGCACGTCGCTGCCCGAGATCTCGTAGCCCTTGGCGGCCAGGATCTGGATCAGCGGATACATCCCGCTGCCGCCGCAGCCAATGAAGTGGATCTTTTTTACATGGTCCAGCAGATGCTGGGTGTAATCGGTAATGAACATAAAGGCAACCTCCAATATTCAAACGGCCGCAGGGCGCACCGCATCCATTTTATAGTGACACCTCTTATTATATAATTTTTGGGCGACAAAATAAACACCTCCGAACGAATTTTCGGAAAGAGCCAGAAATTTGCCCTTTCTTTTGTGATAACTGTACAGAAACCGCAAAAATCGCCGCTTTTTTCGGGTCCTTCACAGAAGATTTACAATTCATCAGGATTATTAGCTAACTTTTCTGAATCATTTGTGGTATAGTAGGGTATATTCTTTTGATTTTTGCCGCAGCGCAGCGCTGCCCGGCCAGAAAAGAGGAGATCCCTGTTGAATATCAAGATCACCGCCGACAGCACCTGCGACCTGAGCCCGGCCCTTGTGCAGGAATGGAACCTTTCCCTCATGCCCATGCACATCCTCATGGGGGAGGAGAGCTATCTGGACGGCGTCACCATCTGCCCCGCCGATGTATTCACCCGTGTCCAGAATGGCGGCAAAATGCCCAAATCCGCCGCCGCCAACCTTGTGGAATACGCTGAATTCTTCGAGCCCTTCGCCCGGGAGTACGACGCCGTCCTCCACATTTCCGTCAGCAGCAAGCTCTCGTCCTGCTGTCAGAACGCCCGTCTTGCTGCCCAGCAGTTCGAGAACGTTTTTGTCGTGGACAGCCAGAACATCTGCACCGGGCAGGGCTATCTCGTCGCTCGCGCGGCCAAATGGGCCGCCGACGGCCTCAGCGCCCAGAACATCTGTATGCGGCTGCAGAACCTCACCAAGCGGGTGGAGCTGAGTTTTGTGCTCAACCAGCTGGACTACATGGCCAAAAGCGGCCGCTGCTCCGGCGTGCTGGCCTTTGGAGCCAATCTGTTGGGCATCAAGCCCAGCCTTGCCATCGTGGATGGCGAGCTGAAAGTAGTCAAAAAGTATCGCGGCAGCCTGCCCATCTGCGTGGGCAAGTACATCACCGACCAGCTCGATGGCCGCGACGACATCGACCGCAGCCTGGTCTTCCTTTCCTCCTGCCAGCCCAAGCCCGGCTGCATAGAGGCCGTGAAAGCGGGCCTAAAAAAATACGGCGGCTTTGAGCAGGTCATCGAGACCGACATCGGCACCACCATCGGCGGCTACTCCGGCCCCGGGACGATCGGCATTGTTTTTGCACGGAAGGCGTAAAGACCCTCCGACGCATACGCCCCGCCGCATCGTTTTTATCCAGTTTTGAACAGCAGCACCCCCGCCATGTGGAAAATCTGGCCACAGGCGGGGGTGCTGTTGTTTATTTTACAATTGTTAAGTCCTCTGGCTGAAATCCATATTTTATCCAGTCACCGTTTTGATAAATCAGTCCGATTACAATATCATCCTTTTCTTCCATCACCAACACGTTTGCTCCTTCTTGTGCCCGCTCCTTTTTGTTGTATGGTTCAGGCCAATAGTCGCTCAATTGGTGATATTTTGCCACATATTCACCTATTCTGGTAGCACTTTTAACATCCAGTTCCCAATAAGGAACCGTAACAAAATTGTGAGCGTTAATAATAGTTTCTTCTCCCGTGTCCAAATTTTTAACCGTCAGATATCCTGTCGCGTAGTGATGGCCTTGATCCGTTAAATTCTGGTCTATCACTTCAATTTTCGTTTTATGTGCCAGCACTCCATTTTTAACATAGAACTGTTTATCTTTTTGATAGGTTGGCACTGTCCACTGTGTCGTTGCAAAATGTATATCGCTCGCCGGATCATAAGCACCAAAATCCGGGTACCGCTCAACCGCCGCATACCCTATCACGCCAATATAATTTACACTTGAATCGGTCGCCCACGTCGGAATTTCCTTTTTGGTTCCGTCGTACTCTACTACGTCCTCTGCTACGGTCAGTAATGGAGTTTTTTCTTTATCCGGCGTTGTGACATTGACCCAAACCCAATAATTTGGTGCAATTTCCGCCAACTCCGTTGTAAATGAGGTGATTTCTTGTCGGACTGCATACCATTCCCTCAGCGCATCCAAATCACCCGTCAATGCCGCCGTATACTTTTCTGATAATTCCTCGCTCCAGATATTGATTGTGGTCAGTCCTGTATGCCCTTTTTCGATGGTATAGTTCAGTCCATACTTTTCCTGAATAGCCTTCTCCAACAAATAAATTGTTCGGGCATCATCCGTCTGATGCTTCTTTAAAAATTCATCTTCCTTCACCGTATACTCTGCCATGGCATAAAGACATTTTGCGCCATTTTCGGAGCTTTTCTGAACATTATTTCCCGTTAGAATATCTCCATTCGGGCCAATTTTAGAAAGTGCTCTTTCTGTCTGATTCGCCGCATTCATCTCTACGGTTACTTCGTAATTACCCGGCGTTACAATTTGCTCAAAACCTCTTCCAAATTCAGCTTTTGCCTGCCCGGAGTAAACTTTTACCTTTTTCTGCTCCTGATATCCATTTTGCGAGCGCGAAAAAGCAACGTCAAGCTGAATATTATCCGGAAGATTGGTTTCTATCATCACATCGGGTTCCTCATTCTCCCCTTCAAAATGAATCTTGATGTACGCTTCCAGTTGTTCTAATTGATAATACGTTATTACAATTTTGGTGTTGACATCTATCTTGTCTTTTGCTTTGAAATCCGATTTTCCATCAACTTGAATGTCTGCTACCTTGTTCTCGTTTTGCGCGTCTACCGTATCAACTACGTTTGTTTTCAAATTATCAAAACCCGCGTCTTTCAGTTCTGAGACAACCGCTTGATAATCCCGCCCAAGCACACTATCCCCATCAAATGGAATTTCATTTTTCTTTGCACATCCTTGTAGAGACAGTGATACCACTACTACGAAAATAATTGTACCCAACGTACCGCCCCATGTTCTTCCAAAACAATTCCCCATCATTTTCACCTTCGCTAGTTTTTTACTTGATTTTTATTATACTAAAGCCGTTCCAAAACAGCAATTCACAAAGGAACCAAAAAGCATTCCCAAATTTCGACATTAAAAATCCCCGCTACGCCATTCACACAGCTTTCGTACTGATTCCACACGGTTCAAGTCGTCCAAGGAACAAATAACAACAAGCAAAAACCGCCCTGAGATTTCTCTCAGAGCGGTTTTCCATTGAGTCGGCGACTACCTATTTTCACGCGCCGTTTCCAGCGAACTATCTTGGGCACAAGTGAGCTTAACTTCTGTGTTCGGAATGGGAACAGGTGGGACCTC
>RKCM01000194.1 GCA_014858325.1 Oscillospiraceae bacterium
ATGCGGGTGTAGGGGGTCTCGGCGTCGGTGTAGTTCACCACCGCGTTGCCCTGATAGTTGTCGGTGTCCAGCACCTCGGTCTCAAAGCGGACGCTGCGGTACTGCAGCGCCCCCAGCCGATAGCCGAAGTAAGCGTCCACCGGGCCGGTGTAGACGATCTTTTCCGCCAGCTTGTCCAGCGCCGCCTTCTCCGCCAGGTAATCCACGCCCAGGTGCACCTCTACGCCGTCCAGCATCTTTTCCACCATGGCGGTGTAGCCCCCATTGGGGATGCCCTGATACAGGGCGTTGAAATAGTTGTCGTCGTAGGTAAAGCGGACGGGCAGCCGCTTGATGATGAAGGCCGGCAGTTCGGTGCAGGGGCGGCCCCACTGCTTGCCGGTGTAGCCTTTGATGAGCTTTTCGTAGATGTCGGTGCCCACCAGACTGATGGCCTGTTCTTCCAGGTTCTTCGGCTCGGTGATGCCGGCCTCGGCCCGCTGCTGCTCGATCTTTGCCTTAGCCTGAGCCGGGGTCACCACGCCCCACATCTTGTTGAAGGTGTTCATATTAAAGGGCAGGTTGTAGATCTGGCCGTGGTAGTTGGCCACCGGGCTGTTGGTGTAGCGGTTGAACTCCGCAAACTGGTTCACATACTGCCATACGGCCTTGTTGTTGGTGTGGAAGATGTGGGCCCCGTAGCGGTGGACGTTGATGCCCTCCACGCTCTCGGTGTAGATGTTGCCTGCAATGTGGCTGCGCTTGTCCACGACCAGGCACCGCTTGCCCGCCTTTTTGGCCTCATGGGCAAATACCGCGCCGTACAGGCCCGCGCCCACGATGAGATAATCGTACTGTTTCATGGCTGTTTATCCTTTTTTCTTCTGGTTCTGGGGTTCGGGCCCCGGCTCGGCGGAGGTCTTCTTCTGGGATGCCCGGTATTGGTCGATGGCCGTCTGGATGCGTGCCCGGGCGGCTTCCGGGGTAATGTGCTTGAGCTGGGCCGCCGCCATGGTCTGGTGGCCGCCGCCGCCCAGAGCTTCCATGATCACCTGCACGTTCACCGCGCCCAGGCTCCGGGCCGAGATGTTCACGCCGGTGCCCACCTGCACGGCCACAAAGCTGGCCTCCACGTTCTGGATGGTCAGCAGGTCGTTGGCCGCCTGCGCAATGGCCACCCGGGCCTCCGGGGCCACCTCGCCGCTGACGGAGATGGCGCAGTTGCGGTACATCTGGGCCTTTTCCACCAGGTCGGCCTTGGCGTTGTACTCCACCATGCTCACATCGAACAGCTGGCGCACCCGCTCGGTCTCCGCGCCGTAGCGCCGCAGGGCGGCAGCGGCTTCAAAGGTCCGCACGCCGGTGTGGAGGGTAAAATCCTGGGTGTCCAGCATGATGCCGGCCAAAAGGCCCTCGGCTTCCACCCGGTTGGGCTTGTCGTCTCGTTCGCCCACGTACTGCAAAAGCTCCGTGACCAGCTCGCTGGCCGAGGAGGAGTAGGGCTCGTGGCAGACGAGGGCGGGGTTCTCGATGAAGCCCACGCCCTTGCGGTGGTGGTCGATGACGGCCACCTTGCCGCATTTTTCCAAAATTTCCCGGCTCTCTACCAGATTGGCCTGGTATGTATCCACCACGACACAGAGCGTTTTTTTCGAGATGATGGGCAGTGCGCCCTTGGGGTCGATGAAATCGTCCTCCTGCCCCGCTTCCACCAGCGCGTTGATGAGGCTGGAGGCCAGCGTGGCGTCCCGGCGGACGGCGATGACGGCGGGCACATCGCAAATTTTGCAGATGCGCAGCACACCCTCGGCGGAGCCGATGGCGTCCAGATCGCTCATGCGGTGGCCCATGATGACCACATGGTCGGCCTCTTTGATGAGCTTGACCAGCTGGTCGGCCACGATGCGGCTGCGCACCTTGCTCCGCTTTTCCACGCCGTGGCTCACGCCGCCGTAGAAGGTAAAGCCGTCGGGGGTCATTTCTGCGGCCTGATCGCCGCCGCGCCCCTGCGCCATATCCAGCGCCTGCACGGCCATGTCCTGGGCTTCCCGCAGGGTCTTGGCCCCCCGGCCGATGCCGATGGAGAGCGAAAGGTTCACACTGGGGTCGAGGGCGCGGATCTTATCCAGCACGTCGTAGCCGCGCTTTGCAAACTGCTCCAGCTGGCGCTCCTCCACCACGGCGATGTAGCGGCCGCTGGCCACCCGGCGCAAAAAACCCGTGCCCCGGCCGATCATCTCCTCCAGCACCCGGTTGATGCCCTCCAGCAGGCGGGCACGCTCGCTGTCCAGCATATCGCTGAACACGTCGTCGTAGCCGTCCACAAGGAAGACGAGGTAGCCCGGGCGGCTGGCCTTGTACTCGGCCTCGATCTTCCGCAAAGCGGTCTCCTCGTTGAGGACCAGCAGGGTCATGCTTTCGGCCTCGCCGGGCACCGTGGAGCTGTGGATGCACCACATCCCGTCGCCCAGCGTCAGCAGCTGGCCCTCTTCGGTGCGGGCCTGCTGCAAATCCAGCCCGGGCAGCACCTTCTGCACCCGGCTCACCAGCAGGTCCTGCCCGGCCAGCAGCCGCTGGCGGAACTGCTCGTTGTACCACAGCACCGTCTCGCCCGAAAGCAGGGCGGCAGGCTGGGACAGCGGCTCCAGGCTGAATTTCGTCTTGGATTTCTCAAAGCTGCCGCCGCAGACCCACTTGGCCAGCCAGCGGCGCAGCTGGCAGCGGAAGAAGCCCATGCCGACACACCAAAGCACCAGCAGCGCCAGCGCAAAGGGCCACGCGCCGGAGCCCTGGGCCAAAAGCCCCAGCACCAGCAGTGCGCAGAGGACGGCAAGGCCCGCCGTCAGCATTTCAAGGGTCCATCTAGGTTTTTGTTTCATCCGTTCTTCTGCCTCCTGAGGGGTGGCTGCGGCTCTCTCCCGCCCCGCCCTGCGATCCGGCTCAGACCTCCATCAAGATGGGGAGGATCATGGGGCTGCGCTTGGTGCGGCGGTAGATATAGCTGCTCAGCGCCTCCCGCACCCGGGTCTTGACGCTGTTCCAATCGCGGACGTGCTCGTCCACGCAGCGGTCCAGAGCCGTCTCCACGATGCTCTGGGCACCGTCCATCAGGCTCTCGTTCTCGCGGACGTAGACAAAGCCGCGGCTCACCAGGTCGGGCCCGGCCAGCACCTTGCCGGTCTTGCTGTCCACGGTGGCCACGATGATGACGAGGCCGTCCTCGGAGAGGTGCTTGCGGTCCCGCAGCACCACATTGCCCACGTCGCCCACACCCAGGCCGTCCACCATGACGGCGCCGGCCGTGACAGGCTCGCCCAGCTTGATCTCATCCCGGCTGAGGACGACGTTGGAGCCGTTTTCCGCAATGAGGATGTTGCTGGTGGGGATGCCCAGAGAAGCGGCGGTCATGGCATGCTTTTTCAGCTGCTTGTACTCGCCGTGGACGGGCAGGAAATACTTGGGCTTGGTCAGGGTGAGCATCAGCTTCTGCTCCTCCTGGCAGGCGTGGCCGGAGACGTGGACGTCGTACATGCCCTCGTAGATGACCTCTGCGCCCAGCAGCAGCAGGCCGTTGACGATCTTGGTCACGCTCTTCTCGTTGCCGGGAATGGGCTTGGCGGAGATGATGATGAAGTCGCCGGGGCCCACCCGCACCTGCCGGTGGCTGCAGGAGGCCATGCGGGAGAGGGCGCTCAAAGGCTCGCCCTGGCTGCCCGTGGTCACCAGCACCACCTGCTCCGGCGGGTACTGGTTGATCTCATCGATGCTGATGAGGGTGCCCTCCGGGATGTGCATATAGCCCAGCTCCTGGGCCATGGCGGTGTTGTTCACCATGCTGCGGCCGCTGAAGGCCACCTTGCGGCCATCCTCCACGGCCAGATCGATGATCTGCTGCACACGGTAGATGTTGGAAGCAAAGGTCGCAATGATGATCCGCTTGTTCTGGGCGCGGGCAAACAAGCTGCGCACGCCCGCCGCTACCTTCTGCTCGGTGGCGGTAAAGCCCGGGCGCTCGGCGTTGGTGGAGTCGCTCAGCAGCGCCAGCACGCCCTTCTCGCCGTAATCGGAGAGGGTGGCCAGATCGGTGGGGCCGCAGGCCAGCGGGGTGTAATCGATCTTGAAGTCGCCGGTCTGGATGATGGTACCGGCAGGGCTGTCGATGGCAAAGGCCACCGCGTCCGGGATGGAGTGGTTGACATGGATGGGCTCCACCGTGAAGCAGCCCAGCTTCAGCTTCTGCTTGGGCACGATCTCCACAAACTTGGTCTTGCCTGCCAGGCCGAACTCCTCCAGCTTGTTGCGGATGAGGCCGCAGGTCAGCCGGGTGCCGTAGATGGGCAGATCGAATTTCTGCAGCAGGTAGGGGATGCTGCCGATGTGGTCCTCGTGGCCGTGGGTGATGAGCAGGCCCTTGATCTTCTCCTTATTCTGCAACACAAAGGTGAAATCGGGGATGACCATATCCACGCCCAGCATATCGTTCTCGGGGAAGACGAGGCCGCAGTCCACGATGATCATATCGCCGCAGCACTCGTAGACGGTCATATTCTTGCCCACCTCGCCCAGGCCGCCCAGCGGGTAGATGTGGATGGGCACCGCAGCCTCCTTGGGCTGCTGGGGCCGCCGGGGGCGGTGGTTGTAGTAGGGTCGGCGGGTGCGGGGACGCTTCTCGCCGCCGGTGGTGGTTTCTGCTGCCCGGTTCTGCACGGGAGCGTGGTTCTGTTCTTTTGCCTGTGCCATTCGTACCTCCAAAAATAATGGCGAATACGGCCCACCCCAAGGCCGGGGCGGCCGTTTCTGCCTGCACGGGGAAGCATAAACTCGCATCTGCTTCCGTTGGATGCATCCGTATAGAATTGATTCTGTCAGCGTTCTTTTTTTACAAGAAGCTGGTGGCCCCGCAGAAATTGCTGCCCGTCCAGTCCATCTGCTCGATGCGACCGCGGCTTTCCGGCGGGGGCCTGTGGGCACACGCACCGCGCGCCCCTATACGCATTTTATTGTATTCAGTATAGTATTTCCCGGCCTTTTTGTCAATTCCAAGGTTTGGCACACCGGGGCCGATTTATGCGCAGGGGGCTTGACAGAACGTGCAAAATGCCGCTAAATAGAAGCAGCACAAAAATTTGCATCCGGGAGAACAAGATGAAACAAGTGGAAATTTACACCGACGGTGCCTGTAGCGGCAACCCCGGCCCGGGCGGCTGGGGAGCCGTGCTGCGCTACCGCTTCAACGGCAAGGTCTACGAGAAGGAGCTCAGCGGGGGCGAAGCGTCCACCACCAACAACCGCATGGAGCTGACCGCCTTCATCGAAGCGCTGCGCCAGCTCAAAGAGCCCTGCGAGGTGCGGCTGTGCTCCGACAGCCAGTACGTCATCAACGGGCTGGAAAAAGGCTGGGCCAAAGGCTGGCAGCGCCGGGGCTGGAAAAAGAGCGACGGCTCCCCTGCCCTGAACCCGGACCTCTGGGCCCAGGCGCTGGAGCAGGAAGCACGCCACAAGATCACATACGTCTGGGTGAAAGGCCATGCCGGCCACCCGGAAAACGAGCGCTGCGACCAGCTGGCCGTGGCACAGAGCCAGGCACATGGCGGGAGGCAGGGACGATGAGCGATACTTTTTTGCCCGGCAGCGGGTTTGATACCTACGAGCAGCAGGACCGCGTTCTGGTCGGGATGCAGGACAGCATGGCCGCCAAGATGGCCGTCCGCATTTTGCAGCAGCAGGGCTTTGCGGTGGCGGGGGCCGTGGTGCGCCTTGCCCCGGAGGAGGAGCCTGCCGTAGCAGCCGCCAAAAAGGCCGCTGCGGCCCTTGGCATCGAGTGCGTGGTGCTCAACGCCGAAGCGCTGGCCGCGCAGGATGCCGCCGACGCCCGGCTCTCCGCCCTTTTGACGGCGGCGGATAAACTGGGCATCCAGTACATCGCCACCGGCCACTTTGCCCGGGTGGAGACAGGGGCGGACGGAGCCAGCCACATCTACCCCCACGAGGACCCCGCCGCCGACCAGAGCGATGTTCTGGCTCCGCTGCCGCAGGAGATCCTTGCCCGGCTGATCCTGCCCCTCGGGGATTTCTGCCCCGAAGATCTGGAAGAGATGGCGGAAGAGTTCAAGATTTAACAGGCGAAGACGCAAAAAGTCCCAGCGCAATGCGCTGGGACTTTTGTATTTGCTTTTAGTTCTGCGGGTGCACGATATCGCGCCAGTCGAGGTCGCCGCGCTCCAGGCCGTGGATGAGCACCTCGGCGGTGGCGATGTTGGTGGCCATGGGGATGTTGTGCACGTCGCACAGCCGCAGCAGGGTCATCTCGTTGGGCTCGCTGGGCTTGGCATTGATGGGGTCGCGGAAGAACAGGAGCAGGTCTACTTCGTTGCAGGCGATGCGGGATGCGATCTGCTGGTCGCCCCCCTGCACCCCGGCCAAAAAGCGCTGCACCTGCAGGCCGGTGGCCTCTGCGATCATTTTGCCGGTGGTGCCGGTAGCCACCAATTTATGCTGGCTCAAAATACGGCAGTATGCCGTACAGAACTGAACCATCAGTTCCTTTTTGGAGTCATGCGCAATCAGTGCGATCGTCATTGGTCAACCTCTCCTTTGTCCTTGCCGTGTTTTTGGGCCTTGTCTTGCATTTATCATAGTATCACAATTTCCGGCAATTTACAACTGTTTTTTCAGCACTTCGGCCCAAATTTCTGGTTTTTTCCGCCAAATCAGCGCTGCTGCGTTCTAACCGGCCGGGACCGTTTCCGCTGCGGGAGCCGCTTCTTCGGCCGTGTCGCCGTCCACGGTCTCCTCTGTAGGAACATCCGTCTCCAGCGGCGTTTCCGGCTGGGCCAGCGGTGCCGTCGTGTTCTCCGTCACGGCGGGCTGGGCCGGCATGGCAGCATCTGCTGTGTTGGGTGCATCGGGCGCGTCCTCTGCCGTCTCGTCCGCAGCCGTCTCCTCCACGTGCAGCGTGCCGTTCTGCATGGCGAAGTAGGCGTTGAAGATATCCGCCACCAGCTGGCCCGTGCGTGCGCCTGCGCCGCCGTACTCCACCACAATGCCAATGGCGATCTGCGGGTCTTCCACAGGGCCGTAGGCGATCATGGTGGCGTTGGTGTAGTGCTTGCGGGTACTGCCGGCGTAGTAGCTCTCGCTGCGCTGGGGGCTGCCCGTTTTGCAGGCGATGGTGTAGGGATAGCTGGCCAGCGCCGGGATGGTCTGGGCCACGCCGATCATGCCCTGCTGCACCAGATCGAAGGTATCGCCCCGGTCCTCGATGACGTCCATCACCTCGGGCTGGGTAGTGCTGAGCACCGCCCCGGTGTTGGTGTCGAGGATGGCTTTTACAAAGTGGGTGCGGTAGCGGGTGCCCCGGTTGGCGATGGTGGCCGCGTAGGTGGCCAGCTGCACCGGGGTGACGACGGTGTTGCCCTGGCCGATGGCGGCCTGCACCTCCAGCGAGGCGGTGTAGTTGGAGTCATGCTTGGTGGTCAGGCGGCCCAGCGCCTCGCTCACCTCCACGCCGGTACGCTGGCCCAGGCCCAGCTTATAGGCGTAGGCGTCGTAAACATCACTGGTCACCCGGCGGCCCACATCGTAGAAGAAGATGTTGCAGCTCCACTTGATGGCCGTGATGACGTCGATGTTGCCCGAGTGACCGTGGCGGGTGCACTTGGGGTGGTAATCCTGAAAGTAATTGTACACGCCATTGCAGTAGACCGTGGAATTGCGGTTGATGACGCCGGAATCCAGCGCCGCAATGGCGACGGAAGGCTTATAGGTGGAGCCGGGGGTATACAGGCCCTGCAGCGCCCGGTTGAACAGCGGCATCCCCTCGTCGGCGCTGTAGGCGCTGTACTGGGTGGCGTAGAGGTTCTGGTCAAAGCTGGGGTAGTTGGCGGAAGCCAGCACGCTGCCGTCCTTGATATCCAGCACCACCACCGCGCCTGCGTTGGCCCGGGCACCGTCGGTGCCGTAGGTCTGGCTGATGCGCTCAATGTTCTGGGCCAGCGCCTGATCGACGGCTTTCTGAAAATCGCTGTTCACCGTCAGCTGCACGGTGTGGCCCGGCTCGGGCACCGTGGTCAGGGCTGTGGAGACGATGACGCCGTCCGAGTTGCGGGTGATGGTCTCCACGCCGTCCTTGCCCCGCAGCTCGTCCTCGTAGGCCGATTCCAGCCCCGAGATGCCGATGACATCGTTCATATTGTAGCCCTTATCCCGCAGCGGGTAGGTGGTCTGGCCGTTTTCGTCGGTGATCTTCCATTTTTCGGCGGTGATCTTTCCCACCCGGCCCAGCACATGGGGCAGGGTCGTCCCCTGCTCATAGCTGCGGGTGGAGGTCTCCACGATCTCCACGCCCGGCAGCGAAAGGCTGTGCTCCTTAATAGTAGCCACCGTCACGTCGCTGACGTTTTCGGCCATGACAAAGTTGTTCACATTGGAGAACGCCTGCAGCTGCATCTCGTAGTGGATGCCAGCCAGCACCCGCTGCCAGTGGAGGGACCAGCCCTCCAGCTTGTAGTCCTCCACCAGCTTTTCCATCACATCGTCAGCGGTGGCATACTGCTGCAGGCCCAGGCCCTCCTTCATGTTGGCAAGGGCCTTCTGGTCGCTGGCGCTGTCGGCGGCAGCGGTAAACTCGTAGTGGCCCGCCGCGTCCGGCTCGCCGATGAGGAGGCTGTCGTTCCAGCTCTCACCGCTGGCCTGCAGCAGCTCCACGATGCGCTGCAGCATCCCGTCCAGATCCTCGTCGCCCATCAGCAGCTTGCTGAGGACCACGTTGTAGCTGGTGGTGCTGGCGGCAATGCGCTTGCCCTCGCTGTCCACGATGTCACCGCGGGCCGCCGTCACCGTAAAGTTGTAATCGGTGGTGTTGGTGGCACGAGCCTTGAAGCTGTCGCCGTTGACCAGCTGCAAAAAAATGAGCCGCAGCACATACAGGCCGATCAGCACCGCCGCTACGGCGATGAGCAGCCGCATCCGATTTACGACAGCCTTCCGTTCGTCTTGATTCATTCGGTTTCCTCCCGGCGGGGCGTTTTCGCAGGTCTCATACCACGCCGTTGTCGATCTTGAATTCGGTGCTGATCCGCCGGGCCGCCCAATAGATGGGCAGGCTGACAGGCAGCGTCAGCACCGCCGAGGGCAGCACAAACCACACCAAGCGTTCCAGTGCGCCGCTGTACCCCGGCATATAGTAGAAGAACAGCCAGTCGCAGGCCAGCACCAGCAGCGCCGCGCCTCCGGCCAGCGCCGCAAAGTTTTGCGGCGTATTTTGCAGATACAGCTGCACCACCGCCGAGAGCAGAAAGCTCAGGGCCATCAGCTCCAGCGCCAGCATCCCCACGGTGCGCCCGGCGGTGTAGTCCCACATCAGGCCGCACACCGCCCCAAAGATGGCCCCGGCAAACTCGCCCTCAAACACAGCGGCGGCAAGGCAGAGGGGCAGCAGGTACAGGGGCTTTGCACTCCCGAGCTGGAACAGCCCCGGCGTCGTTTGCAGCACCGTGCAAAGGAGCATCAGCAGCGCATAGCAGATCCATTTTTTGATCTGGCTGCTTTTGCGCCTGCGGCGTGATTCCATAGCGCTCCTCCTCAGTTGTTGGTGATGATGAAAACGTGCTTGACGGTGCGGGGGTCGGCCCCGGGCCGGATGACCGCCACCGTGGATTTTCCGCTGGCTTCCGGCACCAGCTCCTGCACCACGCCCACCAGCACATCGGGCGGGAACACGCCGCCCAGGCCCGTGGTGATGACCTGATCGCTGGCTCTCGTCAGGGTGCTGCGGGAAAGGTTGGAGAGGATGCACAGGCCGTCGGCGGCATACTCGGCGCTGCCGGTGATGATGCCGTTGTCCCGGGTGCGGGAGACGACGCCTGCCGCGTTGAAGCTGGGGTGCAGGATGGTCATCACCTTGCAGCTGGTCAGGTCGGCTTCCGTCACCATGCCCAGCAGGTAGCCCTCGTCGCTGATGACGGTATCGCCGACGGCCACGCCGTCCAGCGTGCCCTTATCCAGCGTGAAGCCCCAGAAGGAATCCAGCGGGTCGCGGCCAATGACGAAGGAAGAGGCATAGCTCTTCTCGGGGTGCTGCTCCTGAATGTTGGTCAGCGCCTTGTAGGCCTCGTTCTCGGCCTTGAGCTTGTCGTAATCCACCATCTGGCTGCGCAGCTCGGCGTTTTCGGCGGTGAGCTGCTCGTTCTGCTCCAGAATGGCGTCGATGTTGGTGTATTTCTCCCACAGGGAGGATACGCCGCTGCTCACAGCCGCTGCCGCCCGCTGGAAAGGGGCTGCCGCCACGCTCAAAAGTTCCTGGGGGGCGGCGGTCAGGCGGCCGTTGGCCCCCGCGTAGGCCATGATGGCCACGAGGAAGACGGCGATGCCGATCAGGATCTTAAATTTCCAGGTATCGAAAAAATCTTTCAAGGGGGGTCCCTCCGATTGCAAAAAAGCGCGGACAGCCGGAGCCATCCGCGCGTTTGGTTACATGTGAGCCCCGTCGGTGTCCAGCACGTCGTGCAGGACATCCACATGGTCCAGCACAGCGCCTGCGCCCTTGGCCACGCAGTCCAGTGGGTCTTCGGCCACATGGACGTCGATGCCCGTCTCGCTCTGGATCAGCTGGTCCAGGCCGCGCAGCAGTGCGCCGCCGCCCGTCAGGGTGATGCCGTGGTCGATGATATCGGCGCTCAGCTCCGGCGGGGTGCGCTCCAGCGTCTCCTTGATGGCGCTGGTGATCTTGACCAGGCACTCCAGCAGAGCCTCGCGGATGTCCTCGGAGTGGACGACGATGTTCTTGGGCAGGCCGTCCACCAGGTTGCGGCCCTTGATCTCCATGGTCATCTCGGGGTCCATGGGGTAGGCGGAGCCGATCTCGATCTTGATCTGCTCGGCGGTGCGCTCACC
>RKCM01000080.1 GCA_014858325.1 Oscillospiraceae bacterium
CAGCGGCAGCAGGATCTCGCAGTCGCAGTCGGAGGCAAACTTGTAGCCCCGGCGCTTCAAAATTTCTTTTTCAAAGCGGAAGCCGTACAGCTCGCCGTTGCACACCACACAGTCGGCCCCCCGGTAGAAGGGCTGCATTCCCTCCGGCGTCAGGCCCATGATGGCAAGACGGCCAAAGCCCATCAGGCCGTAGGGGCCCTCCACCACCCGCTGGTCGTCCGGCCCGCGGCTGACGGTGCGCAGCAGATACTCTTTGAATTTGGCGGCACTCAGATCGTGCCCGGTGTAACCCATTACACAACACATAATTTCTTACCCCTCTTTGCTGAAAATTGCAGGAGCGGGAGGCTTGGAACTTTCCCTATCCGTCCTCTCACTTCGTTCGAGTCCACCTTTCCCTACCAGAAAGGCGAATAAAAAAATACAGCAGCCTTCATCCCAATTGCTAGGACGAATGCTGCTGTATCCGTGGTGCCACCTAAATTACCGACGCATGGGCGTCAGTCACTTTTGTGCGCTCTCCCCGTTGAAAGCACTGCCGCGATAACGAGCGGCGCACGTCTGCCCTTACTGCACGCCCAAAGCGGGTTCAGGGGGAAGCTCACGGGGGTTCGTTCGGGTCCGGCTCTCTGCGCGGCTTGCACCTGCCCGCGCTCTCTGGGAGAGGGCCGCGTGGACCTTACTTTTCCCGGTCAACGCTTTTTCTTAGCTGGATTGTATCACGGCTTTTCCGCCGTGTCAACACAGCAATCGCATTTTTTGTGTGTTTCGGCCCCAGAGTCGGACTGTTCCGCCTGGTGGGCGCAGGCGCGGCACAGCCCATACAGGACGCTGCCCTCGCACTGCAGGGCAAAACCGTGCTCCGCCATCAGGTGGGCCCGCACCTCATCCATAAAGCGGCAGTCCAGGTGGTAAATGCGCCCGCAGACCGTGCACTTGAGGTGCAGATGCTCCCGGCAGTGGCGGCCCTCGTCCACATACTGGAACACGGCCTTTTCGCCCTTGTCTGCCACGTATTTCATCACCCGCTGCTCCCCCGCCAGCTTGTCCAGATACCGATACACCGTGGTGGGGTTGGGGCGGACGCCCTGCGCCTCCAGATGCTGCTGGATGTTGGCAGCACTGACCGCGTGCTGCCGGTTGTTGATGAGATAATCCAGAATGAGCTGCCGCGTTTTGGTGTTGTAGCCGTCGCTTCGTGCCATGCAAAAAACCTTCTTTCCTGAGGATAGTGTATCACATTTCCCGCTGGGATGCAAAGATGCACGAAATCTCACCGATGAAACAAGAATCGGCCGGAAGGGCACTGTTCAAATTGTGCAAAAAAGAGACAGGTGCTCTGTGCAAAACGGAAAATTCACCAATCTTTTATGAAATCTCTTGTAATAAATGCCCAGTTATGTGATAATAAATATAGAATGTTTGTTGGATTGTTTCAGGGATACAACCTGTCAGGCTATCGGCAGTATGCTCTGTGCAGAGAGCGCCGGAAGCTGACGGGGATTTTGTTATTTTTCCCGGCATTCAGAAATCGAGGAGAAGATCATGAAAGAAATGGAATCTCAGGCAAAGCTGAGCTTGAAGCTGCAGGCCTATCAATATCTGAAAACCAAAATTTTGAACTGTGAATACCGCCCCAACGAGTTCCTCAACGAGCAGAAGCTCTGCGCCGAGATGGGCAACATCAGCCGCACCCCCATGCGGGATGCGCTGGGCCGCCTGGAGCAGGAGGGCCTCATCACCATCCTGCCCAAAAAGGGCCTGATGGTGTCCGGCATCACCGAGGAGGACGTGCACAGCATGTTTGAGATGCGCCTGCTGGTGGAGCCCTACGCCCTGCGCACCTACGGCGCAGACATCCCCAAGGAGAAGCTGGAAGCCTTTGTGGAGCTGATGCACAACCCGGACCGCATCGATGATTTCTGCAAGGCCGACGATGATTTCCACGAGCTGCTGATGAGCACCCTGCCCAATAAGTACCTGCGCTCGGCCTACGACCGCATCACCGGCCTGAACACCCGCTTCCGCATCATGACCGGCAAGGTGAGCATGATCAACCGGGAGCAGACCTGCGAGGAGCATCTGGAGATCCTGGACGCCGCCGTGGAGGGCAACTGGAACACCGCCGCCGACGCGCTGCAAAAGCACCTGGAGATCGCCCGCGACAAGGCCGAGGGCGTCATCAAAGTCATCCGCCTCTGGTAATCGAAAACAGACAGCAAGAAGCCCGGTCGCCACGACCGGGCTTCTTTTTATCAGAGTGCATCCAGTTCTTTTTGCAGCGCTTCCAGCGAAGCGCGGATGGGCAGCTTCTGCGGGCAGACGGCCTCGCATTTGCCGCACTTGACGCAGTGGTATGCCTTCTCGGCGTCCGGGAAGTGGGCCTCCCACTGCTTTTGGATGGCCCCGGCCTGCCCGAACATCCCCAGCTTGTTCCAGATGCTGAAATTGTCCGGGATATCCACCCCCATGGGGCAGGGCATACAGTAGCGGCAGCCCGTGCAGCCGATCTTGATGCGGCTGTGGAGGATGGCCGCCGTTTTTTCCACGGCCTGCTCCTCCTCGGCGGAAAGGGGCTCAAACCGCTCAAACGTGCAAAGGTTATCCTCCAGCTGGTCCTCCGCGCTCATGCCGGACAGGATCAGGTGGACATTTTTGTGGCTGCCCACCCAGCGCAGCGCCCAGGATGCCGCGCTGGCGCCCGGCCGCAGGGCCTTGAGGGGCGCTTCGGCGTCCGGGGGCAAACTCGCCAGCGTGCCGCCCTTGATGGGCTCCATGACGATGAGGGGCACGCCCAGCTCCTCCGTCAGCCGGTAGCCCCGGGTGCCGGAAATCTCCTCGGCGCGGTCGCCGGTGTCCAGATAGTTGTACTGCAATTGGCAGAAATCCCAAGGCTGGTCCCGCAGGATGTGCTCAAAGCCCGCCGCGTTGTCGTGGCAGGAAAAGCCCAGATGCCGGATCTTCCCCTCGGCCTTCATCTGCCAGAGCCAATCCACGATGCCCAGTTCTTTGGCTGCATCGTACCGGGCCTTGTGCAGCGAGTGCATCAGGTAAAAATCAATGTACTCCACCCCCAGCCGCTGCAGCTGCTCGGCAAAGATACGCTGGGCGGTTTCCAGGCTCTTGCACAGCCACAGGGGGAGCTTGGTGGCCAGATAGAAGCTCTCCCGGGGCCATTTGGCAATGACCCGGCCCACAAAGGGCTCGCTCTCGCCGCCGTGGTAGGGGTAGGCGGTGTCAAAATAGTTCACGCCCGCGTCCCGGGCGGCGTTCAGCAGCGCTTCGGCCCGCGCTTCGTCGATGTGGCCCTCGGGTGTTGTGGGGAAGCGCATACAGCCATAGCCCAGCAGGGACGTTTTGAGGGAAAGCTTTTCCCAGTTTCGGTATTCCATACTCTCGCGCGCGGCAGCTTTTTGCCCGAGCTGCCGCTCCTCCTTTTGCATCCAGTATACCATAAAGCCGAAAAATATGATACAATAGAAAGCATCGATACTGGAACAAAACGAGGAACACTATGGAACCTTTGAAAATTGGCAATCTCACCCTGCCCCACCGGGCCGTCTTCGGCCCCATGGCAGGCTTTACCGATGCGCCCTGCCGCCGCCTGATGGCCCAGCACGGCGCAGGCTTTACCGTCAGCGAGATGGTGTCCAGCCGGGCGCTGGTGTATGGCGACCACAAGACCGTGAGCCTGTTGAAGGCTGCGCCCAACGGCGCCCCCTATGGCGTGCAGATCTTTGGCGAGGTGCCCGAGATCATGGGACAGGCCGCCGCCGCCATTGAGCAGTATGATTTTGATTTTCTGGACATCAACATGGGCTGCCCGGCCCCTAAGATCGTCTCGGGCGGCGCGGGCAGCAAGCTGATGCTGGACCCGGACACCTGCGGCCGGATCGTGGAGCAGGTAGTGGCCCATACCTCCCGGCCCGTGACCGTGAAGATGCGCAAGGGCTGGGACGCCGACCATGTGACGGCGGTGGAATGCGCCAAGGCCTGCGAGCAGGCCGGGGCCGTGCTGGTGGCCGTCCACGCCCGCACCCGGGAGCAGATGTACACCCCGGGCATCGATCTGGACATCATCCGCCGGGTGAAGCAGGCCGTGCACATCCCTGTTTTGGGCAACGGCGATATCCACACCGCCGAAGACGCACAGACCATGCTGCGCCAGACCGGCTGCGACGGCGTGATGATCGCCCGGGCGGCACTGGGCGACCCGTGGCTGTTTGAGCGGGTGAATGCCGCTCTCGAAGGTCTGCCCGCCCCCAAGGAGCCGAATCTGCAGGCCCGGATGAACGCCCTCCGCCGCCAGGTGGAGGAGATGGTGGAGCAGAAGGGCGAGTTTGTGGCCATGCCCCAGGCCCGGGCCCAGACCATGCACTACATGAAAGGGCTGAAAGGGGCGGCTTCCCTCCGCCGCTACTGCTGCGAGCTGACCCATCTGGAGGACATCGACACCCTCATCGAAGCCGTCTTCGACCAGCAGCGCAAAGCGGGCGAGTTTGACGATAACCGCGAGATTCCGTTTCCGTAAGGGGGCATCGCTATGAATGTTTCGAGACCGCGCCATCTCTGTTCCCTCCGCCAGCCCGACCGCTTCTGGCAGACGGTGGGGCTCTGCGCACTGACGGCGGCGCTGTTCTTTCTGCCGTTCTATCTTTTAGACGGCGGCTTTTTCCACTACGCCGGCGATTTCAACAGCCAGCAGATCAGCTTTTACCGCTATATGAACGGCTTTTTGAAAGGGGCCGGCTACCCGGGCAGCCCGCTGGCGGGCGCGGCGGCCAATACCTTCTCCTGGGCCACCGACCTTGGCAGCGGTGCCATGAACGCCTACTCGTTCTACCTGTACGGCTCGCCCTTTTTCTGGTTCTCACTGCTCTTCCCCCAGAACTGGCTGCCCTATTTGATGGTGCCGCTTCTCGTCCTCAAGTTCGCGGTGGCGGGGGGCGGAGCTTACCGCTGGCTGCGCCGCTATGTCCGCAGCACGGACTTTGCCCTGCTGGGGGCCTGCCTCTACACCTTCTCGGGCTTTGCGGTCTACAACGTCTTCTTCAACCACTTTGTGGACGTCGTCGCCCTCTTCCCATGGATGCTGGCGGCGCTGGACGAAGCGCTCTATGAGCACCGGCATGGGCCCTTCGCGTTCTGGGTGGCGGTCAACCTGCTCAACAACTACTTCTTCTTTGTGGGGCAGGTGCTCTTCCTTGTCATCTACTTTGTCTGCAAGGTCAGCGCCGGGGACGTGAAGCTCACGCCGCGGATGTTCCTCCATCTGGCCTTTGAGAGCCTGCTGGGCGTGGCGCTGGGCTTTGTGCTGCTCTGGCCCGCCGTCCTCTCGGTGCTGCAGAACCCCCGCACCATCGACCTCTCCTCGGGCTGGGGCTTCCTCACCTACTCCAAGGTCCAGCAGTATCTGGCCATCCTCGTCAGCTGGATCTTACCGCCGGATTCCCCCTACCTCAGCTCCATCTGGTCGGAGGGAGTCATCAAGTGGACCAGCATGTCCGCTTACCTGCCCCTGTGCAGCCTGGCGGGCGCCATGGCCTACTGGCGCACCCGCAAGGGCGACAGCAAAAAGCGCATCGTAGCCACCTGCGCCGTCTTTGCGCTGGTGCCCATTTTGAACAGCGCCTTCTACGCCCTCAACTCCAGCTATTACGCCCGGTGGTACTATATGCCGGTGCTGATCTTAGCCGCCATGACGGTGTGTGCGCTGGAAGACCCGGCGGTGGATGCAAAGGAGCTGGATTCCCCCGCCCGGGGCGTGAGCGGACTGATGCTGGCAACACTGGCCTTTGCCGTGGTCCCCGTGCAGGACACCACTACCAAGGAGTGGAGCTTCGGTGTTTTGCAGAACCCCGGCCAGTACGCCGCCGTGCTGGGCTTTGGCCTTGTTGGCCTGCAGGTGTATCGCCTGATCTGCAAGCGCTGGCGGGACCGCCGGGACTTTGCCCAGCGGCTGCTGGCGGGGGTGCTGGCCTTTGCCTGCCTGTTCAGCGTGGTGCACATCGGCATCGGCAAATTCGGCCAGTGGTACACCGACAGCGATCTAGTGGAGGAGTACACCAACGCACTGAAGCTGAAAGAGGATCTGCCCGCAGGCGACTGGCGGATCGACACCTACCAGACCCACGACAACCTCGGCCTTTGGCTGGATAAAAGCTGCCTGCAATACTTTGGCAGCACCGCCGCCCCCAGCATCCTCCGCTTTTACCCGGCGCTGGGGGTCAAGCGAGATGTGCGCAGCCAGCCGGAGCTTTCCAACTACGCGCTGCGGGGCCTGCTGAGCGTGAAATACCTGCTGACCACCTCCAAACATCAGGCCGAATTTCTTGCCGAAGCGGACAAGGGCTGGGCCTACTGGGACGAGCGGGACGGCTACCAGATCTACGAAAACCTGAACTACGTCCCCATGGGCTTCCCTTACGATTACTATTTGACCGAGACGGAGTATGAGCAGACGACCAAAACCACCCGGTCGAACCTGCTGATGCGGGCGCTGGTGCTCTCCGACGAGGACGCCGCGCAGTACGGCAAGTACCTGAAAAAGCTGCCCACGGAGCAGCTCAACACCCTGACCTACGACGCCTATGTGCAGGACTGCAAAGACCGCCGCGCCGCCGCCTGCACCGAATTTACCATGACCAACTCCGGCTTCCACGCTGCGATCGAGCTGGCAAGGCCGAACCTCGTCTTCTTCTCCGTGCCTTATGACGACGGCTTTACGGCCTTCGTCAACGGCGAGGAGACCAAGATTTTGGAAGTGGACGAGGGCCTTATGGCCGTCCTCTGCCCGGAGGGCGCTTCCCGCATCGATTTTGTGTACGAAGCCGACGGCCTTTCCCTCAGCAAAAAGGTCACGCTGGCGGCAATCCCCGTCTTTCTTTGCTACGTTGGCTATTTCTGGTACAAAAAGAGACGGAACGAAGCGTAAAATTTCATCTCTCGGCATCTTCCCATAATTTGCGGGTTCTTTTTGTGGAATCGGCCCATAGAACCGCGCCGCCAAACGTGGTAGAATACCCATGTTTGCGGCCAACGCCAGATTTTTGTGAGGAGTGTGCAGAATGGAACAAATCTATTTGATGCCCGGACAGGAGCGCTGTGAGCAGGTGCAGGACGCCAGCGGCGTGCCCAAGGTGAGCTACTCGTACCGTTCGCTCAAGGGGGCGTTTTTCCACTGCATCAGCCGCAGTGTGGAGGAAGCCCAGCGCCGCTGTGAAGACTGGCTGGTAACGCAGGACCGCTGCTACCGCAACTGAGAAGAGAACGTAAAAAGGCGTCTGCCGGAAAACGGCAGACGCCTTTGCGTTTTACAGGGGGATCAATTCTCGGAAGAGATATCCTGCCCGAAATACTTTTCACTCAGCTCGGTGAGGGTGCCCTCGGCCCGCAACTCCTCGATGGCCTTGTCGATGGCCTCCCGCAGGCTGGCGGTCTCCTCGCCCTTGCGCAGGGGGATGGCCACGTGGGAAGCCTCCTCCGTCAGTGCCACGATCTTGAAATCGGCGTCCGGGTGGACGTTGAGATAATCGTAGAAGGAGACGTCGGCGTTCAGGGTAGCGTCGATGCGGCCTGCCGTCAGCAGCTGGATGGTCTCCTCCAGGGTGTCGATGCCCTGCACGGTAGCGCCGTAGCTCTCGGCCAGCTCCATGTAGGTGGAAGCCAGACTGTTGGCGGTGGTCTTGCCCTTCAGGTCCTCAAAGGTCTTGATCTCGTCGTTGTCCTTCTTCACGGCAAGGGCCGTGTGGATGTAGCCGTAGGGCGTGGTGAAATCGTAGGTCTTGCTGCGCTCGTCGGTCACTTCCACGCCGTTGCAGACCAAATCGTAGCGGCCCGCGTCCATACCAGCAAACAGGCTGTCCCAGTCGCTCTCCACATACTCGGGCTCCACGCCAAGCTTCTCGGCGATGGCGCGGGACACCTCCACGTCGTAGCCCACGAGGGTGTCGCTCTCGTCATGGTAGCTCCAGGGCTGCCAGGCCCCCTCCAGCGCAACGATGAGAGTGCCGCGGCTCTGGATGGTGGAAAGCAAGTCGCTGCCCGCTGCCGCTGCGCCGGATGCGCCGGAGGATGTGGTAGAGGATGCGGCAGCGGAGCTGCTGCCGGAGGAGCCGCAGCCGCTCAGGCTCAGTACGCCTGCCGCCGCCATCACGCTCATCAGGGAAATAAAGGTTCTTCTTTTCATGGTTGGGTCCTTTCAGTTCGTATGTTCAATCTTTCTCAAAAATTCTCTTGTGCGCTCTTCGCGCGGGTGTGCGAAAAACTCCCCCGAGGGGGCGGCCTCCACCACCACGCCGTGCTCCATGAAGACGGTCTTGGAGGAGACGTTTCGGGCAAAGCCCATCTCGTGGGTCACCACCAGCATGGTCATCCCCTCCTCGGCCAGCTGGCGCATCACGGCCAGCACCTCCCCCGTCAGCTCGGGGTCGAGGGCGGAGGTAGGCTCGTCAAAATAGAGGATCTCCGGGTCGGTAGCAAGGGCGCGGGCAATGGCCACCCGCTGCTGCTGCCCGCCCGAAAGCTGGCGGGGGTAGTAGTCCGCCCGGTCGGCAAGGCCCACTTTTTCCAGCATCTTTCTCCCCAGCGCGTCGGCCTCGGCTTTGGGCATCTTCCGGGCCACGATGAGCCCTTCGGTGACGTTCTGCAGCGCCGTCTTGTTGCGGAAGAGGTTGTAGTTCTGGAAGACGAAGGCCGTCTTCTTCCGCAGCCGGGCGATGTCGGCCTTGGAGATCTTGCCCAGGTCAAAGGCTTCGCCGTCAAAGATGAGGGTGCCGCCGTCGGCCTGCTCCAAAAAATTCAGGCAGCGCAAAAGCGTCGTCTTGCCCGAGCCCGAAGGGCCCAAGATGGCCACCACGTCGCCCTTGTTCACGGTCAGGTCCACGCCGTTCAGCACGTCCAGCGTGCTCGTCACTTTCTTTGCGCCGGGGCGGTGGAAAAAGCCGGGCTTTGCGTAGGTGCGGAAGGATTTGCGAATGTTTTTCAGTTCCAGCATTGCCATAAGGCCCACCCCTTTCTTACTGGAAGCCGCGGGCGTTGAGCCGACGCTCCAGCAGGCCCTGCAGCTTGGTGATGACGGTGCAGAACAGCAGATACACCACTGCCACCTCGCAGTAGATGGGCAGGAAGATGTAGGTGCGGGCGGCCACCCGCTGGCCTGCCATGAACAGCTCCGCCACCGTGATGTTGGAAGCCAGAGAGGTATCCTTGATCATCCCGATGAGGGAGTTGGAGAGGGCAGGCACCGCCGTACGCAGGGCCTGCGGCAGCACGATGCGCCGCATGATCTGCCCCCAGGTCATGCCCACGCAGTAGCCTGCCTCCAGCTGCCCGGCGGGCACGCTTTCCAGCGCGCCGCGCAGGGTCTCGGCGCAGTAAGCGCCCTCATTGAAGGCAAAGGCGATGACCGCCGCCGGGAAGGCGTCCAGCATGATGCCCACGCTGGGCAGGCCGTAAAAGATGATGAACAGCTGCACCAGCAGCGGCGTGCCCCGGATGACCCAGATGTAGAACCGGGCAATGGGGCTCAGCACCGGCAGATGGGCGTACTGCACCAGCGCCACCACCACGGCAAGGACCATGGCAAGGCTGAAGGAGAGCAGAGTGAGGGGGATGGTCATGGTAAGGCCCGCCGTCAGGATACGGGGCAAGGCCTCCCACAGCACGCTGAAGGTGCGGTTGGCAAAAAGTGTTTCAAACATAGATGATCCCTTTTTGATCTGAAAATTCCTATAAATCCTATTAGAATACTATAACATGATTTTCCGGGATGTCAAATGGTTTTGAAAAATCGCATCCGATTGCCAAAACCGATAAAGAATACCGGCTAACTTTGTGCAATTTTCCCACCAGTTGACGGCGGACAGGGTTTCGGTGTACAATAAAACTGTCCTATGGACGCAGGGCACCCTGCGATACGATATTTTTACGAACAAAGAGCCGCCGCTGCGCGGCTGCGGAGGATAAAACTATGACAAGACGAACCATCGGCGTACTGGGCGCAGGCACCTGGGGCATGGCGCTGGCACGGATGCTCTGCGTCAGCGGCCACGAGGTGACGGTGTGGTCGGCATTGCCCGAAGAGATCGATACCCTTTCCACCACCCGGGTGCACAAGAACCTGCCCGGCATGACCATCCCGCAGGAGCTGGGCTTTACCAAGAGCATCGAAGAGGTGTGCACGGGCAAGGACATCGTGATGTTTGCGGTGCCGTCTGTGTTTGTGCGCAGCACCGCCGCCAAGGCCCGGCCCTATCTCCCGGACGGGCAGATCCTCGTGGACGTGGCCAAGGGCGTGGAGCCCGATACCCTGCTGACCATGACGGAAGTGCTGGCCGACGAGTTGGGCAAGGCGGGCGGCCCGAAGGACTTCCGCCTGGTGGCGCTCTCCGGCCCCACCCACGCTGAGGAGGTGGCCATCGACCTGCCCACCACCATCGTCTCCGCCAGCCCGGACGCGGAGGCCGCACAGCTGGTGCAGGAGACCTTTACCAGCACCTGTATGCGGGTCTACACCAATCCTGACATCAAGGGCGTGGAGCTCAGCGGTGCCATGAAGAACGTCATCGCGCTGGGCGTGGGCATCTCCACCGGCCTTGGCTACGGCGATAACGCCCGCGCCGCCCTCATCACCCGCGGCATTGCGGAGATCGCCCGCCTGGGCGTGGCCATGGGCTGCAACGTCCACACCTTTGCCGGGCTGGCCGGCATCGGCGACCTCATCGTCACCGCCACCAGTATGCACAGCCGCAACAACCGCGCCGGCATCCTCATCGGCAAGGGCAAGACCCCCGCTGAAGCCGTGAAGGAAGTGGGCATGGTGGTGGAAGGCATGAACGCCCTCCCCGCCGCACTGGAGCTTTCCGACA
>RKCM01000092.1 GCA_014858325.1 Oscillospiraceae bacterium
CGCTTGCCCTTCTGGAACTGCTGGCGCTGGCGCTGGCCGCGCTGGGTGAACTTCTGCTTGTTGCCCTGCGGGGTGGGCTTGCGGCGGTTCTCGGTGTTCTTGGTGGAGGCCAGGTCGTCGTAGCGGGCGTCGAAGCGGTCCACGTTCATATCCACCGTGCGGGTATCGACGGTGACCTGATGATCCTCGCGGCGGACGGAGACGGACTGGGTGGGGGCGTTTGCAGCCTTTGCGCCGGTCTCACGGGCCAGCTCGCTGAGGGAGACGGTCTTCTCCTCCCGCTTCTTGTGCTGCTCGTTCTTCTTCTCGGGGTGCTTATTGTTATTGTTGTTCTTGGCCTGTGCGGGCTTTGCCTCGCTCTTGGGCTCCGGCTTTTTCTCGCTCTTTTCGCTCTTGGCGGCGGGCTCGGCCTTCTTCTCCTGCTTTGCCTTGGGCTCTGCCTTCTTTTCGGGGGCAGGCTGCTTTGCGCTGTTCAGGTAGGCGGAGAGGTCGGCCTCGCTGTTGTCCTTGCTGAACTTCTCCAGCAGGTAGTTCAGCTCGTTCTCCTCCAGGGTGGAGCTGTTCTTCTTGCCGGTGCTGCCCATGGCATTCAGCTCATCCAGCACCTTCTTGGCAGAAAGATTCAGGTCTTTTGCAAAATCGCTCACTTTATATTTTACGGTCATTCGCTCATATCCTCCTCATTTTTGATGGCTCCGCAATCTACCAGACGGTCAAAGCAGAGCTTTGCGAGGTTGCGGTCGGTGACGGCATAAACGGCCACCGGCTTGTGACTGATATCGGCCAGTTTTTCCTGGCTCAGGGGCATGGAGATCACGTCCACCAAATCGCCCACGGCATAGTTCAGCCGCTGGGCGGTCTTGGGGCTGATGTCGCTGGCGGTCATCACCAGCCACGCCTTGCTTTTGACGCAGGCCTCCTCCACGGCATCGAAGCCCATGGTCAGCGCTCCGGCCTTGCGGCAGAGGCTCACGGCCTGAAACAGCGCGTCCACGGGGGGCAGCGCCGGCTTTGCGGGGGCGGTGTTTTTATGCTTCGCCATGGGGGGCCTCCTGTTCCACGGCGGCCAGCTGCTGGGCCAGCGCGTCGTATACCTCGGCGGGAACCGGCTGCTCAAAGCAGCGCTCCAGCGCCTTCTTCTTTTTTGCCTTGGCAAGGCAGGCGGGGTCCGGGCAGAGGTAAGCGCCGCGGCCCGGCTTTTTGCCCACAGGGTCGATGCTGATCTCCCCGCTGGGGGAGCGCACCACCCGCACCAGTTCCTTCTTGGGGCGGCTGGTCATGCAGCCGATGCACTGGCGGGCAGGGATCTTTTTTTGTGCCATCCGATTTCCCTCCTTCGGCTTTGGGGATCGCGGGGTTATTCCGCAGCGGTCTCTTCTTCGGTGTGGGCGGCCTCAGGCTCTGCCTTGGGGGCCTCTTCCTCACCATAATAGCCGCTCTCGGGGCGGATGTCGATGTTGTAGCCGGTGAGGCGGGCGCACAGGCGGGCGTTCTGGCCCTTGTTGCCGATGGCCAGGCTCAGCTGCTGGTCGGGCACGGTGACGCGGCAGGAGCGGGTCTCGCCGGGCAGCAGCTCCACCTTGAGCACCTTGGCGGGGCTGAGGGCGGCGGAGATGAACTCCGAGATATCCTCGCTCCACTTCACAATGTCGATCTTCTCGCCGCCCAGCTTCTCGACCACAGCGGCCACACGGTCGCCGTGGGGGCCGATGCAGGCGGAGACGGGGTTGACGTTGGCGTCCTTGCTCCACACGGCCATCTTGGTGCGGGCACCGGCCTCGCGGCTGATGGCCTTGACCTCCACGGTGCCGTCGTAGATCTCAGGCACTTCCAGCTCAAACAGGCGCTTGACGAGGCCCGGGTGGGTGCGGCTGATCATCACGCGTGCGCCGCGGTCGCCGCTGACGACGTCCACCACATAGACCTGCAGGGTCTGGCCCTCGGTGTAGCTCTCGCCGGGCACCTGCTCGTTGCGGGGCAGGATGGCCTCGCCGCCCTTGCCCAGATCCACGGCCACGATGCCCTTCTCGGGGTCCACACGGGTAACGGTGGCCTGCACGATGTCATGGGCGCGGGACTGGATCTCGCTGAGCTGCTGGCTCCGCTCGGCCTCCCGGATGCCCTGACGGATGACGTGCTTGGCGGTCTGGGCGGCGATGCGGCCAAAGTCCTTGGTCTTCAGCGGGGTGACGACGCGGTCGCCCACCTCGTAGGTCTGGCGGAGCTTCTTTGCCTCGGTGATGCCGATCTCGGCGTGCTCATCGTACCAGTCCTCGTCGGCCACCACATCCTGAATGAGGGCCACGTTGAACTTGCCGGTGGCGGGGTCGATCTCGACCATCACGTGGTCGTCCTCGACCTCGTAGTTTTTCTTGACGGCGATCACGATGGCCGCCTTGATCTTCTCGATCAGATACTCAGCGGTGATGCCGCGCTCGTGCTCCAGCATGGAGAGAGCTTCAAAAAATTCGTTGTTCGCTGCTGCCATTTTTCGGGTTCCTCCTATTGATTTACTCTTTAATGGGCAATTTATTTGAACTTTTACGTTTTGCCCGATGGAATTTGGCATATTCCCCCGCCGGGGGAATATTGCCTGCTGTCACTCAATCAAAAAGATTTTCGTCATCGCACAGACGCACCACGCTGGCGGCGCTGACCTCAAAGGCCACGGGGCCGTTCTCGGTCTCGACGGTGACGGTATTGCCCTCGCGGGATGTCAGGATGCCGGCAAACTCCTTGCGGCCCTGCTCGTTGGCCTTATACAGCTTGACGCTGATCTTCTGGCCCTTGACGGCCTCGTAGTGCTCCGGGCGGTTGAGCCTGCGGCCCAGACCGGGGCTGCCGACTTCCAGATAATAGCTCTGCTCAATGGGGTCTGCCTCGTCCAGGATGGGGTCCAGGGCGTGGGAGACCTCGGCGCAGGTGTCGGTGTCCATGGTGCTGCCGTCCGCTTTGTCGATGAGCACGCGGAGGTACCAGTCCGGCCCTTCCTTTTCAAAGACCACATCCCACAGGCGGACGCCCATGCCCTCCACGGTGGGGCGGACCAGCGCTTCGACTCTCTGGGCCGTGTTGCCGCCAGACTGTTTCGCCATAAAAAACCTCCAAACAAACAAGAAACGCGGACCTTGCGGCCCACGTTCCATGAAAAACTATATCGTACTACTAGAATATAGCATACTCCGGCCAAATATGCAAGCTTTTTCGTAAAAAATTTGCTTACAAGGCCCAAACGCCGTTCTCGAACAGGACCACCTCGCGGCCATCCCGGCACTTGCCGGTGATGCGGCTGTCCTCGGCCCCCACCATCACGTCCTCGTGGATGGCGGACTGGTTCATGCCCCGGGCCAGCAGCTGCTCCTTGGTCAGGCGGGTGCCGTTCTCGGTGGTGCCGGGGTAGCTGGCGCCAAAGGCGATGTGGCAGGCAGCGTTCTCATCAAACAGGGTGCTGTAGAACAGCGCGCCGCTGCGGTTGATGGGGCTGGATGCGGGCACCAGAGCCACCTCGCCGATGTGGCGGGCACCCTCGTCGGTGTCCAACAGCTGGCCCAGCAGGTCTGCGCCCTCCTCGGCCCCGTGCTCAATGACCTTGCCGTCTTGGAAGGTGACATGGAAGCCCTTGATGAGCTGGCCGTTGAAGACATAGGGCTTGGTGCCGTAAACGATGCCGTCCACCTTGTCCTTATGGGGAGCCGTGAAGACCTCCTCGGTGGGGATGTTGGGCAGGAAGACCACGCCCTTTTCCGTAACGCTGGCGGCGCTTTCCCAGATGGCCTTTTCGGCGATGCCCACGGTCAGGTCGGTGCCGTTGGCGCTTTCAAAATGGACGCTTTCCAGATCAAAGGCGTTCATCTGATCCTTCAGCCGGGTCAGGCGGTCCAGATGAGCCTTCCACTCGTTCACGGGGTCGCCGCCCGTCACGCGGCAGACGTCAAAGATCACCTGCCACAGCTTTTCCATGGCGGCATCGGTGTCCAGCTCGGGGAACATCTTTTTGGCCCAGGGGGCGCTGGGCATGGCGGCGATGGACCACTGGACCCGGTCGTTCATGGTGTACTCCCGCCAGGGCTCCATAAATTTGCGGTTGGAAGCATTCACCCGGCTGATCTTGGCCCCATCCAGCCCGGCGTAGACCTCGGGGTCGTCGGCAATGAGGTGGAGCACGCAGACGCCGCCCTCGCTCTCGGCGTAGTCGAGGTAGCGGCGCAGCTGCCAGGACTGGTGGTCGCTGAGGGCTTCCTCGCTGCCCAGCTCCATCCGGGTGCGGGAGACGGCATTGTCGCTCCAGTTCACCTGCACATCCCGGGCCCCGGCCTCATAGGCACTGCGGACACACAGCCGGGCGAGGGGAGCAGCCTCCAGAGGGCAGTTGATGATAAGAGTCTGCCCCGGCTGAGGGTTGACGCCCACCCGGACGATGAAATCGGCATATTTTTTCAAAAGCGCATTGAAGTTTTCCACAATAGAACCTCCTGCGGTGCAAAACCGCTGCTGTATTTCCCCCAGTATACCCGTTTGCGGGCAAAATGTCCACCATCCAAACACAAAAGAGCCGTTCCCGCCGGGAACGGCTCTGAAACGGGTAGGCCCCGCAGCAGATTTTAAAACTCGACCTTGCTCTCGATATAAGCCTTCAGCTCGGAGATGGGCATACGCACCTGCTCCATGGTGTCACGGTCGCGGACGGTGACGCAGTGGTCGGCGGCAATGCCCTTGGCCTCGTCGCCCACGGTGTCGAAGTCCACGGTGATGCAGTAGGGGGTGCCGATCTCGTCCTCACGGCGGTAACGCTTGCCGATGGAGCCGGTGTCGTCGTAATCCACCATGAAGTACTTGCTCAGCTCGTTGCGGATCTCCATGGCCTTGTCGCCCAGCTTCTTGCTCAGGGGCAGCACAGCGCACTTGTAGGGAGCCAGAGCCGGGTGCAGGTGCAGCACGGTGCGGACATCCTCCTTGCCCTTGCTGTCGGTGAGGTGCTCCTCATCGTAAGCTTCGCACAGGAACGCCAGGGCCACACGGTCGCAGCCCAGAGAGGGCTCGATGACGTAGGGGATGTAGTGCTCGTTGGTCTCGCTGTCGAAGTACTCCAGGCTCTTGCCGGAGGCCTCCTGATGGCGGGTCAGGTCGTAGTTGGTGCGGTCTGCAATGCCCCACAGCTCGCCCCAATCGGTGAACGGGAAGGCGTACTCGATATCGGTGGTAGCGCGGCTGTAGAAGGCCAGCTCGGCGGGCTCGTGGTCGCGCAGGCGCAGGTGCTCCTTCTTGATGCCCAGGCTCAGCAGCCAGTTCTCGCAATAATCCTTCCAATACTGGAACCACTCCAGATCGGTGCCGGGCTTGCAGAAGAACTCGCACTCCATCTGCTCGAACTCGCGGGTGCGGAAGGTGAAGTTGCCCGGGGTGATCTCATTGCGGAAGGCCTTGCCCACCTGGCACACGCCGAAGGGCAGCTTGCGGCGGGTGGTGCGCTGGATGTTGGCAAAGTTGACGAAGATGCCCTGTGCCGTCTCGGGACGGAGGTAGCAGGTGGAAGAGCTGTCCTCGGTGACGCCGATGGCGGTCTTGAACATCAGGTTGAACTTGCGGATGGGGGTGAAATCGTGCTTGCCGCAGACGGGGCAGACGATGTCCTCATGCTCTGCGATGAACGCATCCATCTCGTCGAAGCTCATGGCGTCCACGTTCACCTCGGGGTGCTCCTCGCCGATGAGCTTATCGGCGCGGTGGCGGGCCTTACAGGCGCGGCAGTCCAGCAGGGGGTCCGAGAAGCTGGAAACGTGGCCGGTGGTCACCCAGGTCTGGGGGTTCATGATGATGGCGGCATCCAGGCCCACATTGTAGGGGCTCTCCTGCACGAATTTTTTCAGCCATGCCTTTTTGACGTTGTTCTTGAATTCCACGCCCAGGGGGCCGTAGTCCCAGCTGTTGGCCAGACCGCCGTAGATCTCAGAGCCGGGGAACACATACCCGCGGTTCTTGCAGAGATTGACGATCATATCAAGGGTCTTTTCGCTCTGTTCCATTGTAGTACATCCTTTCCGTCCGCGGCTGGTTTGCCGTGTCGTTCTGTTGTTGTGGCCGCTTTCCCACGGCCAGATAGTTTTACTTTATCATGTTTGGCGGGATTTGTAAAGGCAAAGCCGCCTCATCCTCGTTATACTCTAAATTTTCATTGATTTTATTGAATTCATTGGTCAGTGAGCGTGTTCTATGCAACAAAGCCAATGAAATCAATGATTTCAATGATTTGAATGAGTTAACGAGAGAAGTCACTTATGATACTTCATCCCCGCATTGATGGTGCAGGCGCGGTAGATCTGCTCCGTCAGCACTAAGCGCGCCAGCTGGTGGGGCATGGTGATGCGCCCCATGCTGAACCTGAGCGCCGCGGCCTTTTTCACCTCGTCGGAAAGGCCGTGGGAGGAGCCGATGACGAAGGCCACGTCCCCCGCCCCGCTGTTGGCCCGCTCCGCGAGGAACTGCGCCAGCTCCTCCGAGGAGATCTGCCTGCCCTCGATGCACAGGGCCACAATGGCCGCGCCCTTGCGGACGCTGCCGAGGATGGCTTTGCCCTCTTTGTCCAGCGCCTTTTTCACCACCGCGTCGGAGGCGTTTTTTTCTTCGATCTTTTCCTCCGGCAGCTCGATGATGCGGAAACTGGCGAAAGCCGCCAGCCGCTTCTGGTACTCGGCCACGCCCTCGGCGAAATATTTCGCGTTCAGCTTGCCGACGCAGATCAAATCGATGTTTTGCATACACTCACACTTTCTCTGGACAGCGGGGTGTTTCTCCGAGGACCGTCCGCTGGGGTGGGACCCTGTTGCCGCAGGCAATAGGGCGGGCGATGGAATGGCCCGACTCGTGTCCGAGGAGAAATCCCCCGCTGGCCTTTATAGCAGCGTCATCTGTTCCCCTTCGTCCTCTGCACGCAGCAGCGCGCCCGTGGCGGGCAGGCTGCGGACCCGGTAGCGGTGGGGGTTGGCCAGCTCCAGCGTATCCGCCGGGACCACCGACGCAATGGTCTGGTTCTTCTTCAGGGTCACCACCGCCACGCCCTGGCTGTCCCGGGTGGTCTTGGCGGCGATCTGCGCCGTGGATACCAGCAGCATCCGGCCTGCGCTGGTGCGGATAGCCAGCTCCGTTTCCTCCGGCAGATAGAGCATAAGCGCCAGCGGCTCCTTGTCACTGTAGGCTTTCAGCAGCTTGCGGCGGTTCTGCTTGGTGGCGTAGGAGCTGAGGGGGATCTTCGCGCACTTGCCGCCGGCAAAGAAGAAGAGCATGTGGCCGCTGTAATCCCCGGTGATGACCATGGCGAGGATGTTCTCGCCCTCCTCCATACCGAGACGCCCGGGCAGATAGATGCCCATCTGGGCCACCTTGCCGTCCTCCAGCTCGGCCAGGCGCACCTTGTACACCTGCTGCCGGTCGGTGAAGAAGAGGGCTTCCACGTTGTTCCGCGTCTCCACCTGCTGGACGATCTCGTCGCCCTCCTTCAGCTTGTGGGCTCCGGCGGTGCGCAGGCTCTGGGGCGGGATCTTTTTCAGATAGCCCTCCCGGGTGAAGAAGACTGTGACGGGGTAATCCGGCACAGCCTCCTCCTCGCTGCCGCTTTCCTCCTCGGGCAGGTCGTAGAGAATTTCGCTGCGGCGGGGCTGGCCGTACTTTTTGGCCACCTCGTTCAGCTCGCCGATGATGATGCGGCGGATGCGGGCGGGCTTTGCCAGGATGTCGTTCAAATCGGCAATGTCCTTTTCCAGCTGCTCGATCTCGCCGGTGCGCTTGAGGATATACTCCCGGTTCAAATGGCGCAGCTTGATCTCGGCCACATAATCCGCCTGCACCTCGTCGATGCCAAAGCCGATCATCAGGTTGGGCACCACTTCGGTCTCCTCCTCGGTGGTGCGGATGATGTGGATGGCTTTGTCGATGTCCAGCAGGATGGCGGCAAGACCCTTGAGCAGGTGGAGCCGCTTTTCCTTGCCGTGGAGGTCGTACCAGGTGCGGCGGCGGACGCACTCCATGCGGAAAGCCGTCCACTCCTGCAGGATCTCCCGCACGCCCATGACCCGGGGCTGGCCGGAGACCAGAATGTTGAAGTTGGCGCTGAAGCTGTCCTCCAGCGGGGTGGTCTTGTAGAGCTTGGCCATCAGCTTGTCGGCGTCCACGCCCCGCTTGAGGTCGAGGGTGAGCTTGAGGCCGTTCAGGTCCGTCTCGTCCCGCATATCGCTGATCTCTTTCAGCTTGCCCGCCTTGACCAGCTCGGCGATCTTGTCCATGATGGCTTCCACGGTGGTGGTGGGCGGGATCTGGGTGATCTCCACCATATTTTCGCCCGGCACCGTGTTGTACTTGGCCCGGACCTTCACGCTGCCCCGGCCCCTCTCGTAGATTTCCCGCATCTGGGCTTCGTCGTACAAGATCTGGCCGCCGCCCACAAAATCCGGGGCGGGCATGGTGGCGGCAATGTCGTGGTGCTCGTCCTTCATCAGGGCCACGGTGGTGGCGCACAGCTCCGCCAGATTGAAGGAGCAGATGTTGCAGGCCATGCCGACCGCAATGCCCAGGGTGTTGTTGGCCAGAATGGTGGGGAAGGTGACGGGCAGCAGGGTGGGCTCGGTGGTGGAGCCGTCGTAGTTGGGCACAAAATCCACCGTTTCCTTGTCGATGTCCCGGAACAGCTCCTCACAGACGCCTTCCAGCTTTGCCTCGGTGTAACGGGAAGCCGCGCAGGACATATCCCGGCTGTAGGCCTTGCCGAAGTTGCCCTTGCTGTCCACAAAGGGCACCAGCAGGCTCTCGTTGCCCCGGCCCATGCGGACCATGGTGTCGTAGATGGCGGCGTCGCCGTGGGGGTTCAGGTGCATGGTGCTGCCCACGATGTTGGCGGACTTGGTGCGGGCCCCTTTCAGCAGGCCCATGCCGTACATGGTGTACAGCAGCTTGCGGTGGGCAGGCTTGAAGCCATCGATCTCCGGCAGGGCACGGGAGACGATGACGCTCATGGCGTAGGGCATATAGTTGGTTTCCAGCGTGCGGGTGATGGGGTCCTCCAGCACGCTGCCCGCGTTCAGGATCTCCACGCCGTCGCCCAGCTGGGGGCGGACAGGTTTTAAGATTTTTTTGGAAGATTTTCTAGGCATAGTTGTCCCTCTTTATTCAGAAACGCACTCCTTCCGTCATCGCTATCGCGATGCCACCTCCCTCATGGAGGGAGGCTTTTCGTGCAGGAGAGAAAGTTTTCCTCTTTATCAAAAGGCTCCCTCCGTGAGGGGGCTGTCTGCGAAGCAGACTGGGGGAGTTCATTTTAGCTCACATCCAGATCGTCCAGATACTCGGCGCCGTGGGCGGCGATGTGCTCCTTGCGGCCGGCGAGGTTGTCGCCCAGCAGCAGGTCGAACACCCGGGCTGTCTCCATCACATCGGTGGGCAGCACCTTGATGAGGCGGCGGGTCTCGGGGTTCATGGTGGTGAGCCACATCATCTCGGGGTCGTTCTCGCCCAAGCCTTTGGAGCGCTGGATGGTGTACTTTTTGTCGCCGATCTCCTCCAGGAAGGTCGCCTTCTCGGGCTCGGTGTAGGCAAAGTAGGTGTGATCCTTGGTGTTGATCTCGTACAGCGGCGACTCCGCAATGTAGACGTACCCCTCGTTGATGAGGGTGGGGGTCAGCCGATAGAGCATGGTGAGCACCAGCGTGCGGATCTGATAACCGTCCACGTCGGCATCGGTACAGATGACGATCTTGTTGAAGCGGAGGTTGTCCAGGTTGAAGGTGGCCAGCTCCTTGTTGTGCTTGCCGCCCAGCTCCACGCCGCAGCCCATGACCTTGATGAGGTCCACGATGACGTCGGATTTGAAGATGCGGGCGTAGTCGGCTTTCAGGCAGTTCAAAATTTTGCCGCGGATGGGCATGATGGCCTGATACTCGCTGTCCCGGCTCTGCTTCACCGCGCCCATAGCGGAATCGCCCTCCACGATGTAGAGCTCCCGGCGGGAAGCATCCTTGGTGCGGCAATCCACGAACTTCTGCACCCGGTTGGCCAGATCGATCTGGGTGGAAAGGGTCTTTTTGATGCTCTGGCGGGTCTTTTCCGCGTGTTCCCGGCTCTGCTTGTTCACCAGCACCTGCTGGCAGATCTTCTGGGCCTCCTCGGGCTTTTCGAGGAAGTAGACCTCCAGATAGTGCTTGAGGAAATCCGTCATGGCCTGGGAGACGAATTTGTTGGTGATGGCCTTTTTGGTCTGGTTCTCGTAGCTGGTGCGGGTGGAAAAGCTGGACGAGACGTAGACGAGGCAGTCCTGCACATCCTGAAAACTGATGCTGCTCTCGCCTTTCTTATAGAGGTTCTTCTCTTTCAGGTACTTGTTGATCTGGTAGACGAAGGCGGTGCGCACCGCGTGCTCCGGGCTGCCGCCGTGCTCCAGCCAGGAGGAGTTGTGGTAATACTCCAGCAGCTGCACCTTATTGGAAAAGCAGAAGGCCGCGCTCATCTTTACTTTATAATCGGGCTGGTCGTCGCGGTCGCGGCCGGAGGCCTCGCTGTCGCAGGAGAACACGGGGGTCAGGCTGTCCTCGCCCGCCACCTCGGCCACATAGTCGGCGATGCCGTGCTCGTAGCACCAGCTCTCCTTCCAGGGCTTGCCCGTGGCAGGGTCCTTTTCTTTTTCGTCGGTGAAGTTCAGCGTCAGCCCTGCGTTGACCACGGCCTGCCGCCGCAGCACATCCTTGTAATAGCTGCCGGGCACGTCGATGTCGGTGAACACCTCGTCGTCCGGCTTCCAGTGGATGATGCTGCCGGTGCGGCGGCCCTTGTAGGGCTCCTTGTGCAGGCCCC
>RKCM01000187.1 GCA_014858325.1 Oscillospiraceae bacterium
CCCGGAGGGGGCGGCGGTGAGCCTGCCGCTGCTGCAGGAGGGCAGGCCCCGGGGCAGGGCTTTTCTGGCCGGGGCGGCATCCGGGATGGTGGAGCCGCTGGGGGCTGTGCTGGCGCTGGGGCTGGCGGGCTGGGTGCAGGCGGCACTGCCGTGGCTTTTGAGCATGGCGGCGGGGTGCATGGTCTGCGTGACGGCGCAGGAGATGATCCCGCAGGCCGTGGAGCCGGATGAACCGGCGGGGGTGGTCAGCGTGGTGCTGGGCTTTGCGCTGATGATGGCGCTGGATGTGGCGCTGTAGGGTCCGCTCGCAGCCAGCAAGCAGCATGACTTATTTCGCCAGATAAACCGTCGTGGAGGGAAAGGCAAAATCCACGCCGTCCCTCTGCATCACGTCCATGACGTTAAGGTTGAGGTCGTTCTGCATCTGCAAAAAGGTCCCGGCCTGATTGGTGCGCAGATAGGCGGAGACCAGCAGGTTGATGCTGGAATCGCCGAAGCTGGTGAGACGGACGAGGGCAGAACCTTTTTCGACGGATTCGCTGGCCTCCAGCATGGCGGTCAGGTCGGCCATGAGCTGCTCCAGCTTGGCGCGGCTGGTGCCGTAGGTGACGCCCAGCGTGAACTTATAGGGCCGGGTGGTGCGCATGGCGCAGTTGACGATGGTGGAGGAGCACACCTTGCTGTTGGTGAGGATGCTGACGGATTTGTCCAGCCCACGGATCTTGATGGAGCGGAAGTTGATGTCAATGACCTCACCCTCCACATCGCCCGCAATGATCCAATCGCCCACGGCAAAGGGCTTGTCCACGAGGATGACGATGCCGCTGAAGATGTTGCCGGCAGTCTCCTGCGCAGCCAGAGAGATGGTCAGGCCGATGAGGCCGGCACCGGCGACGATGCTGCCGATGGGAAAGCCGCTCTCCTGCGCGAGGGTGGCCACGCCCAGGATCACGACGAGCACCTTGTAGGCGGTATCCAGCAGGGAGAGCAGGGTCTTGTTGGAGCGGATCTCCTCGCTGCAGCTTTTCAGCAGCAGGGAAGCCACGTCGGAGGCCAGATACAACCCCTCGCAGATGCAGAAGGTCATGGCCATCCGATACACCATCAGCAGCAGCTTGGGCATCCCCTGAATGGCCCAGGGCAGGGAAGCCAGGGCCAGATAGATGCCGCTGAACCAGACCATCCGCTGGGCGGGGACGGAAAAGCTTTGCAGCAGGATGTGGGTGGCCTCAAAGTGCCAGGAGTAGGCCAGCAGCTTTGGAAAAAACTTTTTTCGGAGCAGGCTGCGGGCCAGAGCTCCCAGCGCCAGCAGCGCCAGTGCGCAGGCACAGCGGGCGGCAAAAGCGGCCCAGCCCTCCAGCAAAAGGCTGCCGATGGCAAAGCCCAGGCTGTGGATGACAAAGATCATGGAAAATCGTCCTTTCGATGCGATGATTTCAAAACAGATTCAGTATAGCATATTCCGGCAGGAGGCGCAAATCCCCGGGGGACAGAGCCGGGCTCGTGAAAAACAAAACAAACTTTTGGCCCATGGGGTTGACAAAGCCGGGCCGCTGCGCTATACTGTGGGCCAGAAAGTTCGTTTCAGGGCGGGGTGCGATTCCCCACCGGCGGTATAGCCCGCGACCACTCCCCATGGAGTGCTGACTCGGTGAAACTCCGAGGCCGACGGTATAGTCCGGATGCAAGAAACGGCAGACAACTGGATTTGTCTACGCGCCCTGTTGCAGTGTGTTTGCAGCAGGGCGCGTTTTTTGGTTTGTCTTCCCGGTTCCGAAAAGGGCTTTCCCATTACACAACAAGGGGCAAGCCGCCCCGGGAGGAAAAATATGCGCAAAGATACGACCCACAACCTGACCGTCGCTGCGATGCTGAGCGCCGTGGCCTTCATCCTGATGTTCATCGAGTTCCCGCTGCCGATGCTCATCCCGTCCTTCGTCAAGATGGACTTCTCCGACCTGCCCGCCCTGCTGGGCGCGTTTGCACTGGGGCCCATCTACGGCGTGGTCATCAGCTTTATGAAGAACCTGCTCCACATCGTGGTCAAGGGCACCTCCACCGCCTGCGTGGGCGAGCTGTGCAACTTTATGCTGGGCGCGGTCTTCTCCGCCGTGGCAGGCAGCCTCTACAAGCACCGCAAGAGCCGCAAGACCGCCATCCTGGGTGCGCTGGCCGGTGCCGCCGCCATGGCCCTGTTCAGCGTGCCGTCCAACTACTTCATCACCTATCCGGCGTATGTGCAGTTCTACCACATGCCGCTGGAAGCCATCCTGGGGATGTATCAGGCCATTCTGCCCTCGGCCAACAGCCTCATCAAGTGCCTGGTCATCTTCAATATGCCCTTCACCCTCGTCAAGGGCCTGCTGGACGCCGCCATCTGTATGCTGATCTATAAGCCGCTGTCGCCCATCCTGCACGGCAGACACTAAAAACAGCCTGTCTGCGGGCGCTGCCGCCCTTGACAAGCTGCGAAAAATCAACTATACTACAAATAGAAAAGGCGCTGGTTCTACAAACGACTAGCTCCTTACATAGTCAAAAAAGAATGACCGCTTGAGTGGGCTAGACTTGAGGCGGTCATTTCTTTTGTCCATTTTTATTCTGCCGCTCTGCGATTTTCCATGCGACATCAAAAGCACCGAACAGGACCGTAAAGATCAAGCTCAGCAAACTGATGATGACCGCTAAAAATGTAAGCGTTTCAGTCAATGTCATCCGACATCCCCCCTTCCGGCAGAAGCCTCCGGGAGAGAAAACTTTCAAAAGTCCCTTCCCGGAGCTTTGCCTCGTTCCTGGGAACAAGCTGCGTGCGGGTAAGGAGTCAGCCGCCTGCGTTTCAAACACAGCGCCTTTTGGCCTGCCATTGCTGGCATTGCCTACAGAATATCATAAAGTTTGACAAATTGCAATCGAAAAACGAACCCTCTCCGTCCGCGCAAAGCAATGACGGAGAGGGTTCGTTTATGCAAGGGCGCCTTTTTCCAGCCATTTGCCACGGGCAAGGCGGAGGAGGAACAGCACGCCGCGGGTGCACAGCTCGAAGCACATGGCGCTCCAGACGCCCACAAGGCCGAAGCGGGGGGCGAGGAGAAAGGCCAGCGTAAGGCGGATGCCCCACATGCTGAGCAGGTTGAGCACGAAGCAGGCCGCGGAGTCGCCCGCGCCCTGCATGGCCCCGCTGGCTACGATGGATGCGCCGAACATGGGTTCGGCAAAGGCCTCGATGCGCAATACCCGGGCTCCCAGCGCAATGACGGCTCGGTCGGCGGTGAAGATGCCCATGAGCGCCGGGGCGAAGGCGAACAGTCCCACGCCGGAAAGGGCCATGATGCCCACCCCCATGCCGGTGCACAGCCACGCAAAGCGCTTGGCCATATCCCGGCGGTGGGCTCCCACAGCCTGCCCGATGAGGGCGATGGCGGCGCTCTGGATGCCGTAGCCCGCCATATAGCACAGACCCTCGGCGGAGACGCCCAGACTGTTGGCCGCAATGGCCACGGTGCCCAGCTGGGAGACGATGCGCACCTGCAGCACCTGCGCGGAGGAAAGGGCTGCGCGCTCAGCCGCCAGCGGCAGGCCCACCTTGCGCAGATTCTGGAGGCAGGCGCGGGTGATCTTCCAGCTGCCGGGCTTGCGGATGCACAGGGGGCCCTCCCGCAGCAGAAGAAGAGCCAGCGCCAGCAAGCCGCCCACTACGTTTGCAAGGGCGGTGCCCAGCGCCGCGCCCGGCACCGCAAGGCCGGCACCCCAGACGGTGACGCTCTGGCCGAAGAAGGTCAGCTGCCGGGTGGGGTTGATGAGGAAAAAGTTGAAGAAGACATCCAGCAGGCAGACCAGCACACTGATGAGGCCGGGGGTCAGCGCATCGCCGGTGGCCCGCAGCATGGCGGTGTACATGCCCATGCCCATGGTGAAGGGGAGGGCAGCCGACCAGATGGCAAAGTAGGCGGAGGCGTTGGCCTGCAGGCTGGCGTCCGCCCCCAGCCACCCGGGCAGAAAGCGGCTGATGCCGATGCCAAAGGCCGCCGCCGCCAGGCCCGCTGCCAGATTGAACAGCATGGCTTGCCGCAGCACGCCCCGGGCGTCGGCCTGCCGGTCGGCCCCGAGATACTGCGCGATCTGGATGGAAAAGGCGGTGTACAGCCCCACCAGCACGCCGTGCAGCAGCCAGGTGCTGGAGCTGACGATGCCGATGGAGGCGGTGGCTTCGGCCCCGATGTGGCCCACCATGGCCGCGTCGATGTACTCCATGGCCGTGACGACGACCTGCTCCAAAATGGAGGGGATGCTCAGCATCAGCGCAACGGCGGCGGTGTCCTGCAGGGAGATATCTCCGCCCTGCCGCATCCGGGCGGAAAGCTGTTTGAGGGATAGTGTCATAGCGTCTCCTGTAAATAAAATGCTTACAAAGTCGAGTCCCATTATAATAGGTACCCGGAAAAATGTCAATCTGCGCCTTTTTGCCCCGGAGCGATTGATTTTTGTCCCCGGGCGTGATACACTCTCAGCGTACCAAGAATACCATGAAAGAGGAATGTTTGATTATGGTTACGATCCTGTCTGACGCCATCGGCACCCGCGGCGTGGATGCCTTGGCTTTTCTGCTGGCTTTTGCACTGACCGCCCTGATGGACTCGCTCTTCCGCGATAAGCTGCCCCAGGACCATGGCCGCGCCTACGCGGTGGACGGCCAGCTTTCCAAGGGCAAGGCCCGGGGCTCCGGCCTGATCTTTGTGCTCTGCATTGCGCTGGTGACGCTGGCGATGCTGCCGTTTCAGGTAGAGTACCTCATTTACACCGTGCTGCTCATTGCCTCCATGCTCTCCGGCTACTTTGACGACGCCTCCGATGTGGCGTGGAACGAGTATAAGAAGGGCCTCATCGACTTTGTCATCGCGGTGGTGGCGGGCGTTACGTACCTCAACTTCAACGGCACGGGCGTCCACTTCTTCAGCTGGGCCTTCCACATCCCGTACCCGGTGTACCTGCTGCTCATCGTCATCCTCATCTGGGCCAGCATCAACGTCGTCAACTGCACCGACGGCGTGGACGGCCTTTCCGCCAGCCTGGCGGTGGTGTCCATCGGCACCTTCCTGCTGGCCTACTGGGACCAGCTGGGCGAGTACGCCACGGCGGGCGTGATCTTCATCGGTGCGCTGCTGGCGTATCTCTGGATGAACGCCAAGCCCTCCACGCTGCTGATGGGCGACGCGGGCAGCCGTGCCATGGGCTTTTTCCTTGCCATTCTGGCGCTGAAGTGCGGCCACCCCTTCGCGTTCCTGCTGGCGGCGCTGGTCTTCATCGTGGACGGCAGCCTGGGCATCCTCAAGATCAGCCTGAAGCGTTTTCTGCACATCAGCATCCTGAAAAACACCCGCACGCCCCTCCACGACTGTGCCCGTAAGCAGAAGGGCTGGAGCGATGAGCAGGTGGTGGCCCGCTGGCTCATCCTGCAGGCCGTGGCCTCGGCTCTGCTGGTGCTCCTTGTGCATTGAAGGACTGTATATTTACAATTTTAAGTATGACGTTTGTGTAACTTTCCAAAACACACAAAATGATGCGTAGAAAATTGTTGCACTTTACTTATTGAAAGCTGGACAAAAAACAAGTATACTTTTATCAATGAAAGCAAAGGCGCTTGAGTGAAGAACATTCACTCTGCGCCTTTTTTGCTTTCAACCCTCATTTTTATCCATACGGCGCACTGGCCCGTGGTGCATTTGCACGGGCAATGAGGATAGGGAAAGGCGGAATGACAAGTGATCAAACTCGAACATGTCAACAAATCCTTCGGTGACCTGCACGTTTTGAAAGACGTGAACCTGGAAGTGGCCGAGGGCGAAAAGCTGGTCATCATTGGACCTTCCGGCAGCGGCAAATCCACCACCGTCCGCTGCATGAACTTTCTGGAAGAGCCCACCAGCGGCCATGTTTACATCAATGGTGAGGAGCTGACGAACAAAAACAAGACCCGGATCGTCCGCGAAAACATCAGCATGGTGTTCCAGCAGTTCAACCTCTACCCGCACATGACGGTGCTCAAAAATCTGACGCTGGCCCCCATGAAGCTGCACCACAAAACAAAGGCCGAGGCGGAAGAGATGGCATACCATTATCTTGAGGTGGTGGGCCTGCGGGACAAAGCGGAGGTTTACCCCGCCCAGCTGTCCGGCGGCCAGCAGCAGCGCATCGCCATTGCGCGGGCCCTGTGTGCACAGACCAAGATCATCCTGTTCGATGAGCCCACCAGTGCGCTGGACCCCGAGACCATCCAGGAAGTGCTGGATGTCATGGTCCGGCTGGGGCACGAGAAGAACATCACCATGGTGGTCGTCACCCACGAGATGGGCTTCGCCCGCTCGGTGGCCGACCGCATCGTCTTCATGGCCGACGGCCAGATCATCGAGGAGGGCACGCCGGAGCATTTCTTCACCAACCCGAAAAACGAGCGTGTCCGCCAGTTCCTGAGCAAGATCGTCCGCTAAAGCGGAGTACCCCAAGGTTGACGCGGCCGGGCCTGCAAATTGTGGCGGGCCGCCGCTGTTGATAGCGCAGCCGCATCGGGGCGGAAGGGAAAGCCGCCCGGGCTGCAAGAACCTATAAGAGGAGTGGTACATTATGAAAAAGATCTCTCGTCGTTCGTTCGTCAAGGCCGCTGGTTCGGCTGCCGTGTTGTCTCTGCTGGCTGCCTGCGGCAGCTCTTCCGGCAGCACCGCCGCTTCTTCCGCTGCAGCATCGTCTGCGGCCGCTTCCGGCGCATCCAGCACTGCGGCTGCCTTTGGGGCCGATACGCAGGCCATCGTGGACCGCGGCGTGCTGAAGGTGGGCGTCAAGAACGCCGTGCAGGGCTTCAGCTTCCAGGATACCCTCACCGGCGAGTACAAGGGCCTGGAGGATTCTCTGGCTGAAATGATCGCCGAGCATCTGGGTGTGGACGTGGAGTTCACCACCGTCACCGCCGCTACCCGCGGCGAGCTGCTGGATTCCGGCGATATCGACGCGGTTCTGGCAACCTTTACCATCACCGACGAGCGGAAGAAGAGCTGGGATTTCTCCACCCCGTATTACACCGATTACGTCTCCGTTCTGGTGGAGGATTCCACCGGCATCAAGGAGCTGGCCGATTTGAAGGATAAGGTCGTGGGTGTTTCCTCCGGCTCCACTTCTGCCCGCGCCCTCGTCAAGGCCATGATCGACGCAGGCGTGCTGGACGGTGCCAACTTTGACGCGGATACCTTCAACGCCGACACCTGGAAGGAGGGCATCTCCTTCCGTCAGTACGACGATTACCCCGCCATCAGCACGGCCCTGAGCGCCGGTGAGGTGCAGGGCTTCTGCGTGGATAAGTCCATTTTGGCCATCTACAAGACCGAGGGCCGCAGCTACATCGATGCGGAGTTTGCCCCGCAGGAGTACGGCGTTGCCACCAAGAAGGGCAGCGATTTCTCCGCCGTCTGCGACGAGCTCATCACCGGCTGGCTGGCCGATGGTACGGTGGACCAGCTGATCAAAGAGAACGGCCTCGATTAAACGGCCGGTTGTTCCCAGAGGGGATCGAAAGGGAAAGGAGCGTTTGCCATGTCTGGTTTGTTTTCGATGGATGCATGGGCAACTGTTTGGAATCATCGCGATAGTTTTCTGCTCGGTTTGGGCAATACGCTGCAGACCGCGTTCTGTGCGCTGGCACTGGCCTTCGCCCTTGGTGTGGCGCTGGGCCTGATGTCCACCAGCGGCAGCCGGGTCTTGAAGTTCATCGCCCGCGTGTACGTGGAATTTGTGCAGAACACCCCGCTGCTGCTGCAGCTGTGCTTTTTGTACTACGCACTGGCCTTTGCGGGCCTGAGCCTCGGCGTCATCCGCACCGGCATCATTGCACTGGGCGTGTACACCGGCGCATATATGGGCGAAGTGATCCGTGCCGCCATCCAGGCGGTGCCCAAGGGCCAGTTTGAGGCCGCACAGGCCCAGGGTTTCAATTACCTGCAGCGGATGGCCTACATCATCCTGCCCCAGAGCATCCCCGTGATGCTGCCCCCCATGGTCAACCAGGTGGTCAACCTCTTCAAAAACACCTCCTGCCTGTACATCGTGGGCGGCGCAGACCTCATCAGCGTGACCTACAGCTTTGTCACCGGCGCTTCCACCGGCGGCGCGTACGCTCCCGCGTATCTCGTCTGCGGCTTCCTCTTCTTTGTGGTCTGTTTCCCGCTCTCCACGCTGGCCACCCGCTGGGAGGCTTCCCTCAAGGCACGCAAGGGCCGTGTGAACCCTGCCGTCCGCTCTGCCGCCCAGAAGACCGAACTGAAGGAGGCTGCCTGATATGAAGACTCTTGCTGCAAGCCTGTCCATCCTCACCCAGCCGGGCGTGGCGCTCTACCTGCTGCGGGGCGTGGCTTTCACCTGCATCCTCTCGGTGCTGGGCGTCATCGTGGGCCTGGTCTTAGGCTCGCTGCTGGCGCTGGCCCGCACCTACTGCAAAAAGGGCCCGGCCCGCATCCTGGGCTGGCTGGCCTCCGCCTACATTGAGCTGTTCCGCAATACGCCCTATCTGCTGTGGATCTTCGTCTGCGTGGTCTTCTGCCCCTGCCCGGCGTTCTTCGCCCGCAAGATGTTCGGCCTGACCAGCGTGGAGATGAAGCTGCTGTTCAAGGCGGCGCTGGCGCTGGTGCTGTTCAACTCCTCCGTCATCGCGGAGATCGTCCGCGGCGGTTTGAACGGCGTGGCCAAGGGCCAGTTTGAGGCCGGTTACGCACAGGGCTTCAACACCGCAGAGGTGCTGCTCTACATCGTGCTGCCCCAGGCCTACCGCAACATCGTGCCCACCCTGCTGAGCCAGGTCATCACCACCATCAAGGATTCTTCCTACCTTGCCAATGTGGCGACCATTGAGCTGATGGCCCGCATCCGCCAGCTGCTGAGTGCCGCCGGCACCTACAACGGGCTGGGCACCGTGAATGTCTCGGACGTCATGGTCCTGTTTGGCGCAGCCTGCGTCATCTACTTTGTCATCAACTTTACGCTGAGCTGCATCGTCCGTTCGATGCAGAACAAGCGGAAGAAAGCCATCGTCTTTGCTCCGGCAAAGGCAGTATAACACCGACAACCATCTTATTTTCCCATTTTTCCCTTCCTCCTGATCTGTTCTGAACAGCAAAACGCGCCCGCGTGGAAGATCTCCACCGGGCGCGTTTTGCGTGATAAAAACTCCTCCAGTCTCGCTTCGCTCGCCAGCCCCCTCATAGAGGGGGCCTTTTGCTGCGTTCGGAAAGCGAAGCCTCCCTCTGTGAGGGAGGTGGCACGCCGTCAGGCGTGACGGAAGGAGTGTGTTACAGCGCAGCCTTCCCTGCCGCTTCCACCACGTGCCCCACCAGCACGGAGGTGGTCACGGTGCCTACGCCCCCGGGCACGGGGGTGATGGCCTCCACCACAGGCTCTGCCTCGGCAAAGCGGACGTCGCCGCACAGTTTGCCGTCGTCGCCGACGTGGATGCCCACGTCCACCACCACCTGGCCTTCCCGCAGGCAGTCGGCCCCGATGAAGCCCCGCTTGCCCATGGCCACCACGACGATGTCGGCCTCCCGGCAGAGGGCGGGCAGGTTTTGGGTGCGGGAGTTGCAGAGGGTGACGGTGGCGTTCTCCTTGTCCAGCATCATGGCGGCGGGCTTGCCCACCACAAGGCTGCGCCCTACGACCACGGCCCGCTTGCCGGAGAGGGGGATGCTGTAATGCTTCAAGATCTCCAGGCAGGCCTGGGCGGTGCAGGGCGGGTAGCCCATGGGCGTCCCCGTAAACACCCCTGCCAGCGAGCCGTCGGTGATGCCGTCGATGTCCTTCTCCGGGGCGAGAGCCGCGCGGATGGTGCGGTCGTCGAACTGGCTGGGCAGGGGGCGGAAGAGCAGACAGCCGTGGATGGCGGGGTCTGCGTTGACCTGCGCGAGAACGTCCAGCAGAGCCTGCTGAGGGGCATCGGCGGGCAGCAGGAACTGCTTTACCGCCACGCCCACCTTGGCGCAGCGGGCCAGCACGCCCCGCTCGTAGGAAAGGTCGTCCTCCCGCTCGCCCACCCGCACCACGGCCAGCGTGGGGGTGATGCCCTTGGCCGCCAGTGCGGCGCAGCGGGCGGCGTTTGCTTCGTTCATGGCGGCCACCACGGGCGCACCTTTTAAAATCGTTGCCATATCGTCATTCCTCTCTCAGTTGGTGGGCGAGTTTCTCATAGAGTTTGTCGGCCAGAGGGGCGTATTCCGCCAGCAGGGCGTCGGCCCTGGCATGGAAGGCGTTGGCCTTGGCGCGGTCGGCCATGAGTTTTGTGTTGATGGAGACGTTGAGCCCCGCCGCCTCCATGGCCGCTTTGCAGAAGAGGGCGGCGCACCCGGCGTCCGAGACGGCCAGCACGCTGCCTTTTTCGGCGTACTCCGCCGCCAGCGCGATGCCCTCGCCGCAGGCTTCCAGAATGGCCAGCGGCACGGTGCAGGCTCCGTCCAGTGCGGCTTCCAGCGCCGCCGCCTTGGCGGCCTGCTGCGCGGGGGTCTCTTTGGGCAGGCGATAGGCCGCCGCCAGCGGTGCGAAGGCTTCCGCGTCGGCCTGCACAAGGCGCTCCAGCTTTTGGCGGAGGGCGGCGGAGCGCTCGTTAAGGGCGAGGATGTCTGCCTCCACGGCGGCGTATTTCTTCTTGCCCACGGTCAGTGCGCCGACCATATTGCCCAGCGCCGCGCCTGCCGCGCCCACCAGCGCC
>RKCM01000186.1 GCA_014858325.1 Oscillospiraceae bacterium
TCATTCAGGATGTGCCCACGCCGTTCCATGTCTACGATGAAAAGGGCATCCGGGAAAATGCCCGCCGCATCAATAAGGCCTTCAGCTGGAACAAGGGCTTCCGGGAGTACTTCGCCGTCAAGGCCCTGCCCAACCCCATCATCCTGAAGATCTTGCAAGAAGAGGGCTGCGGTGTGGACTGCTCCTCCCTGACCGAGCTGATGCTGAGCGAGGCCTGCGGCTTTACCGGCAGCGACATCATGTTCTCCTCCAACCAGACTCCCGTGGAGGACATGAAGAAGGCCCACGAGCTGGGGGCCTACATCAATCTGGACGACGCCACCATGGTCGATTTTCTCGACCGTGTGGCTGGGGTGCCGGAGAACATCTTCTGCCGTTACAACCCCGGCGGGACCTTCCAGCTGGGCGAGAGCAAAGAGGGCTTCCAGGTCATGGACAACCCCGGCGAGTCCAAGTACGGCATGACCGAGGAGCAGATGATCGACAGCTATAAGAAGCTGGCCGCCAAGGGTGCCAAGAACTTTGGCATCCACGCGTTCCTGGCCTCCAACACCATCTCCGACGCGTATTATCCCGCACTGGCCGGCATCCTGTTTGAGCTGGCCGTCCGGGTGCAGAAGGCCACCGGCGTCCACATCGGCTACATCAACCTGTCCGGCGGCGTGGGCATCCCGTACCGCCCCGACCAGACCGAGAACGACATCATGGCCATCGGTGAGGGCGTCCGCCAGAAGTTTGAGGAGATCCTCGTCCCCGCCGGGATGGGCGATGTGGCCATCTTTACCGAGATGGGCCGCTTTACCACCGGCCCCTACGGCGCACTGGTGGCCACGGCCATCCACGAGAAGCACATCTATAAGGAGTACATCGGTCTGGACGCCTGTGCCGCTAACCTGATGCGCCCCGCCATGTACGGTGCTTACCACCACATTACCGTGCTGGGCAAGGAGAACGCTCCCTGCGACCACAAGTACGACGTGGTGGGCGGCCTGTGCGAGAACAACGACAAGTTTGCCATCGATCGGATGCTGCCCAAGATCGACATCGGCGATATCCTTTACATCCACGACACGGGCGCCCACGGCTTTGCCATGGGTTACAACTACAACGGCAAGCTGCGCAGCGCCGAGGTGCTGCTCTGCGAAGACGGCTCTCACCGCCTCATCCGCCGCGCCGAGACCCCCCGCGACTATTTTGCAACGCTGGATTTCCTGCCCGAAGTAAAATCTCTGTTTGAGGAGTAAACGATGTTCTTTGGTTTTCAGCTTACCTGCGGCCTGATGCTGGTGTTTTACGGCTTCTCGGTCATGAAGAACCCCCGCGTCTGGGGCGACCAGGGCCGCAAGGCCGTCAAGGCCGAAAATTTCCCGGAATACTGCCGCCAGAACGGCCTGTTCTTCCTCAAGGCGGGCTTTGTCATGGCCCTCATCGGGGCGCTGGATGCGCTGTTCACCCTGAGTGCGCTGCTGTATCTGCTGCTGTACGTTTTTGGGCTGGCCTTTGCGTTCTACCCGCTCACCCGCTGGTGCAGGGAAAACGAAGGCTTCTCCTGGCCCTGGCCCAAAGTGGAAAGCGAGAAAAAGCGCATCCAAAAACTGCGCCAACAGCAGGAAAAAGAAGAAAACAAATAACGTTGGCTATGAAAAAGGCACTCCCCACGGAGTGCCTTTTTGCTATGCTGGTTTGTAGTGCGCTTTGTCCACGATCTCGTAAATGTCCCGCCCGCGGCCAGGTGGTCAAATCAATTTTGCACATCACATCACCCAATATTGTACAGTTTCATCGTCTCTCGGTTCCGATACTCGTGCTTTTCGTAGTAGCCGATGAGTTTGCCTGCATCGTCCCGCAGGGCAACCATGTAGACGATGGTGTGGTTCAGGTCCATGGGAAACTCCTTTGCTCAGATATTCTTCACGATCAGGATAATGCCGGACAGGATCAGCAGCCAGATGACCACCCGCTTGACCAGCTTATCGTCCAAGTGCTCGCTGCATTGGATGCCCGCGAAGAGACCCAGCAGCATGAAGGGCACCAGCGTCACCGAACGCAGCAGGGTGCCGGTGGTGATAATGCCGAGGCTGACATAAGAAATGACGCGGAAGATGTTTTCCACGCAGAAGACAGCCGCCAGATTTGCCTTGAAGGAGGCGCCGCTGTCCGTCACCTGCCCGACGTAGGCCGCCAGCGGGGCACCCACACCGAACATGCCGCAGGACAGGCCCGCCAGCAGGCCGATGGCACCCAGCACCACCGGGGGCATTTTGGAGGCTTCCGGGTGGGCATCCTGATAGAGCATTTCAATGCCCAGAAGAGTCACTACCACGCCGAACACAACCTTGATGAGCTGAGCGTTCAGATTCTTGAGAAGGAAAGTCCCGGGGATGCTGCCCGCCAGCACCAGCGCGCAGAGGGTGAGCAGGAGCCTGGGTTTGAGATGTTTGCGGCCCTGCCATGCCAGAATGAAGTTTGTGGGGCTGCCCAGCACGAGCTCTACAGGGGAGATGCTGATGTTGTTGACACCGAAGCTTAGGATGGCGTCAAAGACGAGAGTATTGGCAAAGCCGCACAGGCCCTTGATGAAGAAGGAAGTGAGAGCGGCGGTGATCCAGAGTATCATGGAGGGGACCTCATTTCATTGTCGGTGTGTTGTTTTCAGGCGTCCGGGTGTTCTCTGGTTTTGTCCAGCGCGTCAAACTGCTTGACGATCTGAGGGTTCTTCAGTTTGATGGCTTTGCCGGAGAGGTAGTGCAGGGTGTTCTCCTCAGGGATAGTAAGGAAGCGGATGCGCACGGCGCACAGGGCCTGCGTTTTGGTCCCGGTGCGCTCGTTCATCTTGCGGTTGCCGTACTTGATATCGCCCAGCACCGGCCTGCCGAGGTAGGCAAGGTGGGCGCGGATCTGGTGGGTGCGGCCTGTGACGAGGCCGATTTTGCACAGGGCAAAGGGGCCGGCGGTGCGCAGCACATCCACATCGGTGATGATCTGCTTGCGGCGCTCATCCTGCGACTGGTGGGCGTGGATGCTGACCTTGTTGTTCTTCTCGTCGTGCTCCCACCATGCTGTAAACCGCCCGCTCTGGGGGATGCCCACCGTGATGGTGTAGTACTCTTTTTTGAGCAGGTCGGTGCGGATGATCTCGTTCATGTCCCGCAGGGCGGCGTAGCTCTTGGCTGCAATGACCAGGCCCTCGGTACCCCGGTCCAGCCGGTTGCAGATGCCGGGCTTGAAGCGATTTTCGCCGGAGGCATCGTACTCGCCTTTCTGGGCAAGATACTGGGTGAAGGCGTCCACGAGGTTGGCGTCGCCGGTGCGGTCGCTGTGGCAGAGCAGGTGGGTGGGCTTGTACAGCACGGCAATGTTCTCGTCCTCGTAGATGACCGTCACCCGGGGCTGATTTTGCTGCTTTTTGGGAAGGGCCTTTTTCACGGCAGGTCTTGCGCCCTCGGGCGGGAAGAACTCATCGTTGATGTAAAGCTCGATGAGATCGCCGGTTTTGATGCGGTCTTCGGGCGCGCCTTTTTTGCCGTTGACCTTGATGCGCTTGTTGCGGAAGCTCTTGTAGAGCAGGCTGGTGGGGAGATCGCGGGTCACGCTTTGCACAAAGCGGGAGAGCCGCACGCCGTCGTCGTTGGCGGTCGCGGTGTATTGTTTCATAAGCTTATCCTCTCATTCTAACCCTAATAATAAACCACTTCGGCCGTTTCGTCAACGCGGGGCGGGGCGGCGGCGCAAAATTTTGCCGCAAGGCTTGTGTTTTGGCCGAAAGAAGGGTACTATGGAACCAGAAAAACACGCGCAAAGGAGAACGGGCTTATGGCAGGGAAGAAACCGCTTCACGAGGGGCACCGCCAGCGGATGCGGCAGCGGGTGGAACAGCAGGGCTTTGAAAATCTGGCACCCCACGAAGCGCTGGAGGTGCTGCTTTACACCACCATTCCCCGGGGCGATACCAATGCCTTGGCCCACGCGCTGCTGGAGCGCTTTGGCAGCTTTGCGGGGGTGCTGGAAGCCGGGGAAGAGGAGCTTTTGGAGGTGGAAGGGGTGGGCCCTGCCACGGCCCGGATGCTGCACCTTCTGCCGGAGATCTTCCGCCGATACACCCGCAGCCGCACCCAGGACAGCCCTGTCCTGCGCACCACCGAGGATGCGGTGGCCTTTTTGCAGGCGCGGTATGTGGGGCTGCAAAAGGAGCGGGCCCTTCTCGTATCGCTGGACCGGCGGGGGAGGGTGCACGGGCTCCACTGGCTGCGGGAGGGGGCCGAAGACCGGGTCTCGCTGGAGCTGAAGGACGTGGTGAGCGCGGCCCTGAAAAGCGGACAGGAGCGGGTGCTGCTCTGCCACAACCACCCCAATGGCGTGGCCCTGCCATCGCGGGAGGATCTGCAGGCCACCGAGAACATCGTCCGGGCGCTGGGCATGGTGCAGGTGAGCCTGCGGGACCACATCATCCTCACCGAGACGGAGTATTTCTCCATGCGGGAGGCAAACCGACTGCCTTTTTACGATTTTGAGACGGGACAGGTGCTGAGACCCTATTAACAAAAATATGTTTACATTATAAAATAGATGTGCTATAATTGTGACGAAGAAAACAACCAATCGTAGTTTGCAAGGAGGAAAAAGCCCATGGCGGAGGAAAAGTTCAAGCTGGTATCGCAGTATTCGCCTACGGGCGACCAGCCGCAGGCCATCCAAAAGCTGGTGGAAGGCGTCCAGCGGGGCGACCGCTGCCAGACGCTACTGGGCGTGACCGGCAGCGGCAAGACCTTCACCATGGCCAACGTCATTGCCCAGTGCAACCGCCCCACGCTGGTGCTGGCCCACAACAAAACGCTGGCCGCCCAGCTCTGCACCGAGTTCCGCTCCTTTTTCCCGGAGAATGCGGTGGAATACTTCGTCTCCTACTACGATTACTACCAGCCGGAAGCCTACATCCCCAGCACGGACACCTACATTGAAAAGGACAGCGCCATCAACGACGAGATCGACCGCCTGCGCCACTCGGCCACGGCGGCCCTCTCGGAGCGGCGGGACGTCATCATCGTGGCGTCCGTCTCCTGCATCTACTCGCTGGGTGACCCCATCGACTACCGCAGCATGGTCATCAGCCTGCGGCCCGGCATGGAGCTGGAGCGGGATGAGCTCTGCCGCCGCCTTGTCACGCTGCAATATGAGCGTAACGACATCAATTTTATCCGAAACAAGTTCCGCGTCCACGGCGACACGGTGGACATCTACCTGGCCTATATGAGCGACCTTGCCATCCGGGTGGAGTTTTTTGGGGACGAGATCGACCGCATTCTGGAGTTCAACCCCGTTACGGGGGCCAAGCAGAACGTGGTGAAGCACGTGGCCATCTTCCCGGCCAGCCACTACATCGTCAGCGCCGAGAAAAAGGCGGTGGCGCTGGAAAAGATCCGCGCCGAGTGCGATGCGCAGGTCCGGCAGTTCACCGCCGAGGGCAAGCTCATCGAGGCCCAGCGCATCCAGCAGCGGACGAACTACGACATCGAGATGCTCACTGAGGTGGGGATGTGCAAGGGCATCGAGAACTATTCCGCCGTCCTCTCCGGCCGTGCGCCGGGCAGTATGCCGACGACGCTGCTGGACTATTTCCCGAAGGATTTCCTGCTGTTCGTGGACGAGAGCCACGTCACCCTGCCGCAGGTGCGGGCCATGTACGGCGGCGACTACGCCCGCAAAAAAACGCTGGTGGAGTATGGTTTCCGCCTGCCCTCGGCCTTCGACAACCGCCCGCTGAAGTTTGAGGAGGTGGAGTCCAAGCTCAACCAGATGATCTTCGTCTCGGCCACCCCCGGCGAGTACGAGCGCCAGAACTCCACCCAGGTGGCCCAGCAGGTCATCCGCCCCACGGGCCTGCTGGACCCCGTCATCTCGGTGCGCCCGGTGGAAGGGCAGGTCACCGACCTTTTGGGGGAGATCCACACCCGGATCGAGCGGCAGGAGCGGGTGCTCGTTACCACCCTGACCAAGAAAATGGCCGAAGACCTGACGGATTACCTCACCGAGCAGGGCATCAAGGTCAAATATATGCACCATGAGGTGGATACCTTCGAGCGGATGGAGATCATCAAAGACCTCCGTCTTGGCGCGATCGACGTGGTGGTGGGCATCAACCTCCTGCGCGAGGGCCTCGACCTGCCCGAAGTGAGCCTTGTGGCCATTCTGGACGCCGATAAAGAGGGCTTCCTGCGCAGCGAGACCAGCCTCATCCAGACCATCGGGCGCGCTGCCCGCAACGCCGAGGGTCTGGTCATCATGTACGCCGACGAGATCACCGACAGCATGGACCGCGCCATCACCGAGACGGAGCGCCGCCGCGCCATCCAGATGGCCTATAACGAGGCCCACGGCATCGTGCCCAAGACCATCGTCAAGGCCATCCCGGACAGCATTGAGATCAGCGATAAGGCGGAGAACGCCAGAATGAACACCCGCCGGATGGGCAAGCTGGAACGGGAGGCCGCCATCGATCGGCTGACCCGGGAGATGAAGGAGGCGGCAAAGCTGCTGGAATTTGAGCACGCGGCCTTCCTGCGCGACCAGATCGACCGCCTGCGCCGGGGCGAGAACCCCACCGCCGATTCCTCGGCCGAGACCGAGCGAAAGCAAAACCACGCACAAACGCAGAGAAGAGGGAGAAAATACCTTGGCAAACGATAAGATCATCATCAAAGGGGCCCGGGAGCACAACCTGAAAAACGTCAGCCTGACCCTCCCGCGGGAAAAACTCATCGTGATGACGGGCCTTTCCGGCTCGGGCAAATCGAGCCTTGCCTTTGATACCATCTATGCCGACGGCCAGCGCCGCTACGTCGAGAGTCTGTCCAGCTACGCCCGGATGTTCCTGGGCCGGATGGACAAGCCCGACGTGGACGAGATCACCGGCCTGTCGCCGGCCATTTCCATTGATCAGAAGACCACCAGCCACAACCCCCGCTCCACCGTGGGCACTGTGACGGAAATTTACGATTACCTGCGCCTTTTATATGCCCGCATCGGCGTGCCTCATTGCCCAGTCTGCGGACGCGTCATCCGCCAGCAGACCGTGGACGAGATGGTGGACGCGGTGCTCAAGCTGGAGGAGGGCACGAAGTTTCAGGTGCTGGCCCCCGTCGTCCGCCAGCGCAAGGGCACCCAGCAGAAGGAGCTGGACGCTGCCCGCCGTGCCGGATATGCCCGGGTGAAGATCGATGGCAGTATCTATGATCTGGACGAAGAGATCAAACTGGAAAAGAACATCAAGCATACCGTGGAGATCGTGGTGGACCGCCTTGCCCTCCGCAAGGGCATCCGGGGCCGCCTGGCCGACTCGCTGGAAACAGCGCTGGGCCTGACGGGCGGCGTGGCCGAGGTGGACGTCATCGGCGGCGAGTGCATGACCTTCAGCCAGAACTTTGCCTGCCCCGAGCACGGCATCTCCATCGATGACCTCAACCCGCGGCTCTTCTCCTTCAACAACCCGCAGGGCGCCTGCGAAAAATGCACGGGTCTGGGCACTTTTATGCGGGTGGATGAGGAGCGCATCCTGCCCAACCGCAGTCTGTCCATCCGGCAGGGGGCCATCAAGGCCAGCGGCTGGTACTACGCCGAAGGTTCCGTGGCCGAGATGTATTATCTGGGTCTCGGCAAAAAGTACGGTTTCACGCTGGATACGCCCATCCGGGAGATGAGCACCGAGGCCGTCAATGCCCTGCTCTACGGCACAAACGAAGAAAAGATCGAGATGCACCGTACCAACGAGTTCGGCAGCGGTGTCTACTACAACAGCTTTGAGGGCATCGTAGAGAACCTGGAGCGCCGTTTCCGGGAGACCAACAGCGCGTGGATGAAGGAAGAAATCAGCACCTTCATGTCCGGCGTGGAGTGCCCGGCCTGCCATGGCAAGCGGCTCAAGCCCGTGGTCCTGGCTGTGACGGTGGGGGAGAAGAGTATCAGCGATTTCTGCGAGATGTCCATCCGGGATGAGCTGCATTTCATTGCCGAAAACGAGCCCAAGCTCACCGAGAAGCAGAAGCAGATCGGCGGGCAGATTTTGAAAGAGATCAAGACCCGCCTGCAGTTTTTACAGAGCGTCGGTTTGGATTACCTGACCCTGGCCCGCGCCGCAGGCACTCTTTCTGGCGGTGAGAGCCAGCGCATCCGCTTGACCACCCAGATCGGCAGCGCCCTTTCCGGCGTGCTCTATGTGCTGGATGAACCTTCCATCGGCCTCCATCAGCGCGACAACGATAAACTCATTGCAACGCTGAAAAATCTCCGCGACCTCGGCAATACGGTCATCGTGGTGGAACACGACGAGGACACCATGCGCAGCGCTGATTATATCGTGGACGTGGGCCCCGGGGCGGGCGTCCATGGCGGCGAGATCGTGGCCGCAGGCAGCGTGAAGGATATCTGCAAGGCAAAGCGCAGCATCACCGGCGATTATCTCTCGGGCCGTAAGCGCATCGCCGTGCCGGAGACCCGCCGTTCCGGCAACGGCAACTTCCTCACCGTCAAGGGCGCGCGGGAAAACAACCTGCGCAACATCGATGTAAAGTTCCCGCTGGGCGAGTTCATCTGCGTCACCGGCATTTCCGGCTCCGGCAAATCCAGCCTCATCAACGAGATCTTGTATAAGACGCTGGCCTGCGAGCTGAACGGTGCCCGCAGCCGGGCAGGAAAGTGCGACAGCGTGGAGGGGCTGGAGTTTGTCGATAAGGTCATCGGCATCGACCAGCAGCCCATTGGCCGCACCCCCCGCTCCAACCCTGCCACCTATACCGGCGTCTTCAACGATATCCGCAGCGTGTTTGCCGAGACGCAGGACGCCAAGATGCGGGGCTATGGCCCCGGGCGGTTCAGCTTTAATGTCAAGGGCGGCCGCTGCGAAGCCTGCGAGGGCAATGGCATCCTTCAGATCGAGATGCATTTTCTGCCGGACGTCTACGTCCCCTGCGAGGTCTGCAAGGGCGCGCGCTACAACCGCGAGACGCTGGAAGTGAAGTATAAGGAAAAGACCATCTCCGACGTGCTGAATATGACCGTGGAGGAGGCTGTGGTGTTCTTTGCCAATCAGCCCAAGATCGCCCGTAAGCTGCAGACTCTGCTGGACGTGGGTCTGGGCTATGTGACGCTGGGCCAGAGCGCCACCACCCTTTCCGGCGGCGAAGCCCAGCGCGTCAAGCTGGCCAATGAGCTGGCCCGCCGCAGCACCGGCAAAACGGTGTATATCCTGGATGAGCCCACCACCGGCCTCCACATTGCGGATGTCCACCGCCTCATCGAGGTGCTGCAAAAGCTCGTGGATGCAGGCAATACCGTCATCGTCATCGAGCACAACCTCGACCTCATCAAATGCGCCGACCACATCATCGACCTCGGTCCCGAGGGCGGCAGCGCGGGCGGTCTCGTCATTGCCGAAGGCACCCCTGAGGAGGTTGCCGCCGTGCCCGAAAGCTTCACCGGCCAGTACCTCAGGCCGCTGCTGGAAAAAGACCGGCGGCTCAAAGAGGCGGAGAAGGGGAGAACAACGGCCCAGTAATGTGGGTGCGACCTGAAAAAACAGAAAATCAATAGGGTAAGAAACACCGGGTTGAGACATCATGCTGATGTCTCAACCCGGTGTTTGTGCATAAGATATCGATCCTGCTTTGCTGGCGCTGATGAAATAAGCACAGTTGGCTTTTGAATGCTGTTGAAGTAAACGCCGCTAGGCTGCGGTATTCATTTTATTTTCGCGGCCTTTGAAAAACCTCTTGACAACGGGAACATTTTTGATTATAGTAGAACTAACGAATATTAGTTAGCAAAGGGCAAAGGAAAATGGAAGATACCAAGCAGCGCATTCTGGAAAAATCTCTGGAACTGTTTTCGACCAAAGGGTATGATGCGGTCAGCGTGGGTGAAATTGCAAAGGCGGTGGGCATCAAGGCTCCGTCGCTTTACAACCATTTCCCCAGCAAGCAGGCCATTTTTGATGCGATTTTGGAAACAACTTCGGCGCATTACCAGAAAGACACCGCCGAGATCTCAGTCCATGTACAGGATTCCCAAAAGGATATCCCGGTTTTCTCCCACATCTCAGAGGAGCTGCTGGTGGAAAAAGTCCGACAGATCTTCCTCTATTCGCTGCACGATAAAACCATCAGCCAGTTCCGCCGGATGATGACACTGGAGCAGTTCCGTTCTCCCCAATTTGCCGAACTGCTTTCCAAACGCTATGTAGATTGGATGATCTCCTACCATGCGGGCATCTTCCGTGCGCTGGTTGCAAACGGCGAACTGCGGAACGAAGACCCGGATACGCTGGCGTGGATGTACGTTTCTCCGATCATCGTCCTGCTGAGTGTCTGCGACCGTCAGCCGGAACGGGAAGCCGAAAGCCTTGCAAAGCTGGACGCCCATGTAAGGCTGTTCTTCCGTACCTTTAACATCAAGGGAGGTGAAAAATGAAAGGTTCTTTGAATTTTGTATTGAAGTAGAAAAACGCCATAAATGCTATCATCAAAGGAGAGCTTTTTGAAACATACAACATTTGCACTGGGACTTGTGGGCTGACCGGGAGGTCTGGCAAATACCACAAGCCACTCCTCCCGAAGACGAACGGACACAACTCTTCAGGAGGACGATACCATGAATCGTGAAAACAAACGTAAGACCTTTGAAAAAGGTTACTATAAGACCCACGCCTGCAACGATACCTTTACCTGCAAAG
>RKCM01000083.1 GCA_014858325.1 Oscillospiraceae bacterium
GTCCATCTGCTGCTCGCGGGTCAGGTCGATGAACTTGACGGCGTAGCCGGAGACGCGGATGGTGAAGTTGGCGTACTCCTCCTTCTCGGGGTGCTCCATAGCGTCCAGCAGCTTCTCCTTGCCGAAGACGTTGACGTTGAGGTGGTGTGCGCCCTGATCGAAGTAGCCGTCCAACACCTGCACCAGATTCTCCACGCGCTCGCCCTCGCTGTGGCCCAGCGCGTCGGGGTTGATGGTCTGGGTGTTGGAGATGCCGTCCAGGGCCCAGTGGTAGGGCAGCTTGGCCACCGAGTTCAGGGAGGCCAGCAGGCCGTTCTGCTCCGCACCGTAGCTGGGGGTAGCACCGGGAGCAAAGGGGGTAAAGGCGGCACGGCCGTCGGGCAGAGCGCCGGTATACTTGCCGTAGACCACGTTGGAGGTGATGGTGAGGATGGAGGTGGTGGCCTCGGAGTTGCGGTAGGTGTGGCGCTTCTTGATCATCTCCAGGAAGGTCTTCAGCAGCCAGACGCCGATCTCGTCGGCGCGGTCGTCGTCGTTGCCGTAGCGGGGGAAGTCGCCCTCCACCTCAAAGCCGGTGGCAAGGCCGCTCTCGTCGCGGGTGACCTTGACCTTGGCATACTTGATGGCGCTGAGGGAGTCGATGACGTGGGAGAAGCCTGCAATGCCGGTGGCAAAGGTGCGGCGGACGTCGGTGTCGATGAGGGCCATCTCGGCTTCCTCATAGTAGTATTTATCGTGCATATACTGGATGAGGTTGAGCACGTTGACGTAGAGGCCGGCCAGCCAGTCCAGCATCTGGACGTACTTGGGCAGCACCTCGTCGTAGTTCAGGTACTCGCCGGTGATGGGAGCATAGTTGGGGCCGCACTGCTCGTGGCTCTTCTCGTCCACGCCGCCGTTGATGGCGTACAGCAGGCACTTGGCGAGGTTGGCGCGGGCACCGAAGAACTGCATCTCCTTGCCGGTCTGGGTAGCAGACACGCAGCAGCAGATGGAGTAATCGTCGCCCCACACCGGCTTCATCACGTCGTCGTTCTCATACTGGACGCTGCTGGTGTCGATGGAGATCTTGGCGGCGTACTTCTTGAAATTCTCAGGCAGAGCGGAGGAATACAGCACGGTCAGGTTGGGCTCCGGGGCGGGGCCCATGTTCTCCAGCGTATGCAGGAAGCGGTAGCAGCTCTTGGTGACCATGCTGCGGCCGTCCATGCCGATGCCGCCCACCTCCAGCGTAGCCCAGACGGGGTCGCCGGAGAACAGCTGGTTGTAGCTGGGGATGCGGGCGAACTTGACCATGCGGAACTTCATGGTCAGGTGGTCAATGAGCTCCTGCGCCTGGCTCTCGGTGAGGATGCCCTTGTCCAGATCGCGCTGGATGTAGATATCCAGGAAGGTGGAGATGCGGCCCACGCTCATGGCGGCGCCGTTCTGGGTCTTGATGGCGGCCAGATAGCCGAAGTACAGCCACTGGCAGGCTTCCTTGGCATTTTTGGCGGGCTGGGAGATGTCGCAGCCGTAGGCCTCGGCCATCTTCTTCATCCCCTTCAGGGCGCTGATCTGGCGGGCGATCTCCTCCCGCAGGCGGATGACGTCATCCACCATGGTGCCGTCGCCGCAGTTGGCCAGATCCTCCTGCTTGAAGCGGATCAGGGCGTCGATGCCGTACAGGGCCACGCGGCGGTAGTCGCCCACGATGCGGCCGCGGCCATAGGTATCGGGCAGGCCGGTGACGATGTGGGTGTGGCGGGCCATCTTCATCTCCGGGGTGTAGGCGTCGAAGACGGCCTGATTGTGGGTGCGGGTGTAGTCGGTGAAGATCTTATGCAGCTCGGGGTTGGGCTGGTAGCCGTAGGTGGTGCAGGCCTGCTCCGCCATCTTGATGCCGCCGTAGGGCATAAAGGCACGCTTCAGGGGCTTGTCGGTCTGCAGGCCGACGATCTGCTCCAGATCCTTCAGCTTCTCGTCGATATAGCCGGGGCCGTAGGAGGTCAGGCTGCTGACCACCTCCGTCTCCATATCCAGCACGCCGCCCTTGGCACGCTCGGCCTTCTGCAGCTGCTGCAAAGCGCCCCACAACTTATCGGTCGCCTCGGTGGGGCCTGCCAGAAAGCTTTCGTCGCCGTCGTACGGGGTGTAGTTCTTCTGGATGAAGTCGCGGACATTGACCTCCTCTTTCCAGATGCGGCCCTCAAAGCCTTCCCATTGTTCAAAATTGATCATTGGAACCTCCTTGCTCCATTCCACGCGTAGGTTAGCGTGTTCTAACTATTGAGCCTTTGAAAAACCGCACTGTACAGGCGGCTTTCTGGGGGCGAAACGGTCTTGAACTGCCGGCTGCGGCAGCTCCAACTACAAGGTGTAGACAAAAATGAAAACCTGCCCACAAAATCTTGCGTTATTATAATAGCAAGAACCACTTCAAAAAGCAATAGAAAACAAGTGGGTTTTCTTCCAAAGCGAGGGAAGTTCTTTGGGCAGAATGTAGAAAAAACGCTGAAATCCCGGCGCGCACCCCTTTTTTCGGAGAAAACTGCAAATTAAGGGTTGACAAGACTAACCATCTATGGTATCCTGTTGTCACGGCAAGGTTAGTTAATTCTAACCACAGCTGCGGAGGTTTCCTGCAAGGCCTCCGAGGAAAGCAAATTCCTCCATTCCATTCTCTCTTTTTCTGGGCGCGTGCAGTGTTTTATGGTTTGCTCTGCACCCCCTGCGCGGCAAAGGCAGCTTTTGGTACGGCGGCCTTTGCAGACAGCAAGAAAACAAAAACGGGACCCATCGCTTGACCACCGATGGATCCCGATTTTTGTTTGTGTTTTGTCGAAAACTATGCTATACTGAAACCGCAGTCCCCGGACTGTCAGAGGTGAAAAGTAACCGCTCACGGTTCCCCAACCAACGGTTACTTTTCTTTGTTCCAAAAAACCAAGACAAGTGATTGCCTGGTAAGGAGCTAGCCGTTTGCGGGCAGCACCTTTTGTATTTTCAATATAGACGTTTTTACGCGGATTGTCAACCCCAGCGGCTGACCGTCCGCTTTTTGTTTTATGAATGTTTTAGATTTTCAAATTAGAGCACATAGCCCTTTGCGCTGTAGTCGTTCAGGTCTACACGAAATACTGTCCAGCCATCTGCGTTGCGATACATTCCCGGCGCAATTTCCGTATACTCAGGATTTCTACCGTTAGCAATCAAGGCCATTTTGTTATAATCCCCTGCATTCCCCAACACCGTAAGGTCGCCAAGGAGCGAATACGCCTTCTTGACACGTAACCGCTGATTGTTTAGGTTCATCGTGTAATAATCCATCCAATACTGAATTTTACTGGTGTCAGTGTAATCAATTGCAGCAAGTTCATCGTCCGTGTAAATGCCCTTTATGCAAAGAATCACTTCATTGATTTCCTCGTTGGACGTACGCGTCATCATCAACTTTTCCAAATTGGGATAATAACGATCTGGCGTTTCCGCAATAGCGGCAGCTTTTGCGGCTCGAATCGCATCCACCTGCGTTTTTGTAGTCGGATAACCAGCGGCGATATAATCATTCAAGTCTATACGAACGTTATAATTAATTGCATCCTTAATAAAGCCATTCCCCAAAATGGTTGCTCCCGCGTTCGCCTCTGTAAATTCTTTTACCGCTGCCAAGTAGGTACTCTTTGAAATTCCGCCTTTGATTGCACCTCCGGCAGGGAGCAAATCATTGAGATAATACGTTTTGCTTTCACCGTTCTGACTGAGCACAGTGTATTCCATATAAATCGTCGGACCATTAATCTTTTCTTTTTTCGCTTTTGCATCAAATTCAGCTTGAGCGGTGTAGTCCGTATCCGAAAATCCAATTGCACCTGTGAGCGTTATTTCCACCGCATCACTATAGTCTTGGACTGTATTTGAAAAGACTTGGCTCAGGTAAGAATAGTAAAGTCTTCCCCGTGCCAAAACCTCTTCATTCGAATAAGTATACGCAACGGGAGCCGTCTGCTCAGGTGTTTCGGCAAACGCCTGCATCGGAACAAGAAGCATTAACAGAAATAGCAGGGAAGCCAAAACTCGTTTATACGACATTGTATATCCTCCTTCAAAATTATAGTAAAAAACGGGAAACAGACTTTTGAACGCTGTTTCCCGTTTTTTACATCGTTGTATCAGAACTTGACCAAGGCAAAATAAATGGGTTCATCTGTCGCAGTCAATGTTGCCGAAGCATAGCCAATGGTCTTAGCAACGCGGCCAGAAGAAGCCTTTTCGGAACGAATATAACCCGCGATCACAGACGCAGCGTTATCCAGCGAAGAGGTCGCAGTCGTTGCATAAATTGCATACTCCCTTGCGTTCACACCAGCAGCTGCCATAGCCTGAGCCTCGTTGCCAGAAGTGCGATAAACATCCAGGCACACAACGGCCTTATCGCCCAAGCCGCTATCGTATGTTACATGAATCCCTGTACCAGACAGCTTGGAATTGATCTTGGACGTCAATTCTTTGTCTGCGTTTCCACTGACTCCACCACTGCTACCGCCGCAGGCAGTTAAAGCCAAGAGCATCATGCCTACCAGAAAAAGAGAAACCATGCGCAATGTCTTTTTCATAATAATTCCTCCTGAAAAAGATTATGTTGTGATTCGTTACGTCAATAATACACCCGATAAGATGTAAAGTCAATACATCTTATCAGATGTGAAGTATAGTCCTTTCAGGGGGCTTTACAATGTACTGCTATGAACGATTGCGCGATTTACGGGAAGATGCAGACTTGACGCAAAAAGAAGTAGGCGCCATTCTAAGCACCACACAACAGCAATATGCAAAATACGAATTGGGTGTACAGGAGATTCCAACGCACCACCTGATACGACTTGCCGATTATTATGCGGTCAGTTTGGATTATATTGTTGGGCGAGCGGATTGGGACGATGTTCAAATTTCAAGTCTTGTACATCAGTGGAACAGTGAGAAGAAGAAGAAATTCTTAAACGCAAATACAAGCAAAAAAGAAACACCATGAGCAAAAAATCTCAAGGTGTTTCTTTTTTATAGTCTTATTCAGTTCAGCAGCTTTCCATTATCCTCGGGCAGGAGGTTGGTCATGCTCTTGAGGCTGATGCCGATGGTGGACAGGTTGTGCAGCATGGCGCTGGTGGCCGGCTGCAGGATGCCCAATGCGCCCAGCACGATGAGGGTGGAGTTGAAGGTCAGCACAAAGCGGTAGTTGGCACTGACGCGGTGCTGCAGGGCGTTGGCGATGCCCTTGAGGAGGACCAGCTCTTCCAGACTGTCGGCCTTGATGGTCACGTCGGCGATCTCGCGGGCGATGGCCGCGCCGGAGTTGATGGCGATGCCGATATCGGCGGCGGAGAGGGCGGGCGAATCGTTGATGCCGTCGCCGATCATCACGACGGTGTGGCCCTCGGCCTTGGCTTTCTGGACAAAGTTTGCCTTATCCTCAGGCAGAACCTCGGCAAAGTAGTGATCCACCCCCACCTGCCCGGCAATGGCGCGGGCGGTGCGCTCGCTGTCGCCCGTCATCATGACGGTATTGGTGAAGCCCAGACGGCGCAGCTGGCGCAGCACGGAGGCAGCCTCGGGGCGGAGCGGGTCGGCGATGCAGATGACGCCTACCAGCCGGCCGGACGCAGCCATGTACAGGTGCGAATACTGGGGGTCGAGGGCGTCGAACCGGGCCTGCTCCTCAGCGGGCACGGTGCACTGCTCATCCTCGAAGACGAAGTGGTGGCTGCCGATAACGACCCGCTGACCGCCGACGCGGCTGGCGATGCCGTGGGCCACGATGTACTCCACCTCGGAGTGCATCTCCTCGTGGGAGATGCCCCGTTCCTTGGCGGCACGGACGACGGCGTTGGCCATGGAATGGGGGAAGTGTTCCTCCAGGCAGGCCGCCAGCTGCAGCACCTCCTGCTCCTCACAGCCGGAGAAGGGGATCACCTGCACCACCTGCGGAGTGGCGCGGGTCAAGGTGCCGGTCTTATCAAAGACGATGGTGTCGGCCTTGGCGAGGGCTTCCAGATACTTGCCGCCCTTGACGGTGATGTGGTAATTGCCGCACTCGCGCATGGCGGAAAGAACAGCCAGCGGCATGGAGAGCTTCAGTGCGCAGGAAAAATCCACCATCAGGATGGAGATAGCGCGGGTGACGTTGCGGGTAAGGGCGTAAGTCACCACAGTACCGGCCAGACACCAGGGCACCAAACGGTCGGCCAGCTGCAGGGCGCGGTTCTCGGTGCTGGACTTCAACTTTTCCGACTCCTCGATCATGGAGACGATCTTATCGTAGCGGTTGGCACCGCCCTCGGCCTTTGCCACGAAGACGCACTCGCCTTCCTCTACGACAGTCCCGGCGTAGACGGTGGCTCCCTCGCTCTTGCGCACCGGCATGGACTCGCCGGTGAGGGCCGCCTGATTGACCATGGCCTCGCCCTCGATGACGGTGCCGTCCAGCGGGATCATGTTGCCGGAGCGGACGACGATCTCATCGCCCGCGTGCACCTTGGTCAGCGGCAGGAGGACTTCCCCGCCCTCGGCGCGGACCCAGACCTTATCGACGTTGAGGGCCATGCTGCGGGCCAGATCATCCAGACTCTTCTTGCGGGTCCACTCTTCCAGCAGGGAGCCCAGGTTGAGCAGGAACATCACCGAGCCTGCGGTGCCGAAATCGCCCCGCAGGAGGGAGGCGCTGATGCTCAGCGCATCCAGTACTTCCACCTCCAGCCTGCGCTGCAGCAGGCAGCGGACGCCTTTCCAGACGAAGGCGATGGAGCGCCAGAGCGTATAGGCCGCCTGAATGGGAGCCGGCAGGAAGAGCTTGCGGGCAAAGTGGCCCGCCACCAGGTCGAACATTTTGCCCTGATACTCCTGGTTGATCTTCCGGCTGTCCTGCGAGGTGACCAGCACGTCCAGCTCGGCGTTGTCGAATCGGTAGCCGGCCAGCAGGGCCACAGCCGCCTTGCGGGAGCCGGTATAGGTCAGAACCACATCGCCGGTCCGCTCATAGACGGTGGCCTTCTGGACGCTGTCCTGATGGTTCAAATAGGCTTCCAGCACATCGGCCCGGTGGAGCGTCATCCGCACCGCGCAGACATGGACGCGCATCCGGCCTTGGCTTTCATGCAAAATCGTACATTTCATTGGTATATCCCTCTATTTACCCAAAAAGAGCCGCCCGAAGGCGGCTCGATGGCTGCAAAGATCAGTCCTCCGTCTTCTCGGCGGGCTCCTCAGCGGCGTCCTCGATGACCTCAGCCGCAGCCTCGGCGGCGCGGGTCTCGTTGATGGCCTTTGCATCTGCCAGGATGTCACCGGCCTGCTCCTGCACCTTATTGACGGTCTCCATGGTGCAGTCCTTCATGCGCAGGACTGCAGCGGTGGTCTGGGTGTAGACCTTTTTAGCATCCTTGCTTGCCAGCACCTTAAAACCAGCGGAACCAAACACAACACCGCCGACGAACAGGGCGATCTTCTTCACGTCAACCATAATCTTTACCTCACTCTATGTTTTTGCGGCATCTCAAAATGCCCGTCTCCGGCCCCCGCTGCCATCCCTGCCTGCCACGACCGCAGGCCTGCGTTTCCGGGGGTAGAGGACCGCTTCTGGGGGTTATTATAGCACGGTTTTTCAAATTCTCAAGAGGTTTTTGTAAAGTTAATACTTGTTAACTTTTTACGGTGTGTAGTTAGAAAAAACTATCTCCACCGCAGTTTTTCTCCACAAACTACAGTTTGTAAAGCAAAACAAACCCCAGCGGAACACAAAAAGGCCCCCATCGTGCACACAGAACACGATGGGGGCCTTGCGTTTTTGAGAGATTTTCGAGCCCTATCAGCCGCCCAGATAGGCCGAGCGGACGCGCTCGTTGGTCAGCAGCTGGGCGCCGGTGCCGTCCATGACGACGCGGCCCGTCTCCAGAACATAGGCCCGGTCGGCCACGGAAAGGGCCATCTGGGCGTTCTGCTCCACCAGCAGGATGGTCATGCCCTCCTTGTGGATGTTCTGGATGATGTCGAAGATCTCCTGCACCAGCAGGGGGGACAGGCCCATGGAGGGCTCATCCAGCATCAGCATGGAGGCATTACTCATCAGAGCACGGCCCATGGCCAGCATCTGCTGCTCGCCGCCGGACATGGTGCCTGCCAGCTGCTTGCGGCGCTCCTTCAGGCGGGGGAACAGCTCAAACACCTTTTCCTTATTGGGGCCGATGGTGGAGGCAGGCTGGGTATAGCCGCCCATATCCAGGTTTTCCTCCACGGTCATGTGCAGGAACACATGGCGGCCCTCCGGCACATGGGCCAGGCCCGCCTCCACGATCTTGTGGGCGCGGACGCCCTTGATGCTCTTGCCCTTATACAGCACGTCGCCGGTCTTGGGGTGCAGCAGGCCGGAGATGGTCTTCAGGGTGGTGGATTTTCCGGCACCGTTGGCACCGATCAGGGTAACGATCTCGCCCTCGTGGACCTCAAAGGAGACGTCCTTGACGGCGTGGATGTTGCCGTAATAGACGTTGATGCCATCCACTTTCAACAGATTCTGTGCCATGATTAGCCCTCCTTCTTGCCCAGATAGGCCTCAATGACCTGCGGATTGTTGCGGATCTCGTCGGGGGTGCCCTTGGCGATGATGCGGCCGAAGTTCAGCACCGCGATGCCCTCGCAGATGCCCATGACCAGACTCATATCGTGCTCGATGAGCAGCACGGCGATGTTGAACTCATCGCGGATGCGGCGGATGGTCTCGGTCAGCTCCGCCGTCTCGGAGGGGTTCATACCGGCGGCAGGCTCGTCCAGCAGCAGCAGCTTGGGGCTGGTGGCCAGCGCACGCATGATCTCCAGCCGGCGCTGGGCGCCGTAGGGCAGGCTGCCGGCCTGCGCATTGGCCAGATCGGCCATGTGGAAGATATCCAGCAGCTCAAAGGCACGCTCGGTGCAGCGCTTTTCCTCTTTCCAGTAGTTGGGCAGACGGACGAGCGAGGAGGCGAGGTTGTACCGCATGGATTCGTGCAGGCCCACCTTGATGTTGTCGATGACGGACATCTCCTTGAACAGGCGGATGTTCTGGAAGGTGCGGGCCACGCCCATGCGGTTGACCTGATAGGTCTTTTTGCCCGCCGTGGGCATCCCGTCGATCAGGATGGAGCCGCGGGTGGGCTGATACACGTTGGTGAGCAGGTTGAACACGGTGGTCTTGCCTGCGCCGTTGGGGCCGATGAGGCCGGTGATCTCGTTGCGGCCGATCATCAGGTTGAAGCCGTCCACGGCGGTCAGGCCGCCAAAGTCGATGCCCAGCTCACGGACGTCGAGGATGGGCTTTTTGTCCTTATCGCGGTCGGTCAAAAAGCCGCCGGAGGGGACGCTGTGTAACTTGGTCTGGAACTCACTCATGGTCTGCACCCTCCTTTGCCTTTTTGCGGAAGAGCTCGCCGTTCATGGCTTTTTCCACGATGCGGCTCATGGAGAAATCGTAGCTGCCCAGCAGGCCGCCCGGGCGGAAGATCATCATCAGGATCAGCACCAGCGAGTAGACCACCATGCGGTAGCTCTCAAAGCTGCGGGTAGCCTCGGGCAGGATGGTGAGCACGGTGGCGGAGAGGATGGAGCCCAGCATGGAGCCCATGCCGCCCAGAACCACCATGACCAGGATCTCGATGGACTTCATGAAGCCGAAGGTGGAGGGGTCCAGGACGCCCAGATAGCAGGCGTACAAGCCGCCTGCCAGGCCGGCGAAAGCGGCGGAAAAGGCAAAGGCCATGACCTTGTAGTAGGTGGTCTGGATACCGCAGCTCTCGGCCGCGATCTCGTTGTCGCGGATGGCCAGCACGGCGCGGCCGTGGCGGCTCTTCATCATGGCGTGGATGAAGAAGCAGGTGATGACCACGCAGAGGAAGACGTTGATGTAGTTGGAATATTTGGGGATGTTCTTCAGGCCCTTGGCACCGTAGAACAGCTTGAAGCCCAGCACATCGTCGATGTTATTCAGGGTGATGCGGATGATCTCACCAAAGCCCAGCGTCAGGATGGCCAGATAATCGCCCGTCAGGCGGAGGGCCGGGATGCCGATCAGCACGCCAAAGAGGCCCGCCATGATGCAGGCCAGCACCAGGCCGATGACGAAGGAGATGGGCCCGGGCAGGGGGCTGAACTTGGTGAAGAGGGCGCAGGTGTAAGCGCCCACAGCCATGAAACCGGCGTGGCCCAAAGGCAGCTGGCCCAGGTAGCCGGTGGCCACGTTCAGGGAGACAGCCAGAATGATGTTGATGCCCACCGTCAGCAGCACCTTGTTCTGGTAGGTGGACAGGACGTTCTGCGTCAGGAAAGACAGGCCCACAAAGAGCAGCGCCACGAGGACGAAGTTCATCAGGTAACGGACCGGCATTTTGAGGGTCTTGCGATTCTTTTTCATTTTTCCTGCCCTCCTTACACTTTTTCCTGCACCTGGCGGCCCAGGAAGCCGGTGGGCTTGACGAGCAGCACGATGATGAGGATGGCGAACGTGACGGCGTCTTTCCAGGCGGAAAGGCCGATGGCGGAGACGAAGCACTCACACAGGCCGATGGCAATGCCGCCGATCATGGCGCCCGGGATGGAGCCGATGCCGCCCAGAACGGCGGCGACGAAGGCTTTCAGGCCCAGCATGGAGCCCATGGTGGGGGTGGCCTGCGGGTAGGAGCAG
>RKCM01000214.1 GCA_014858325.1 Oscillospiraceae bacterium
AGGTCCCACCTGTTCCCATTCCGAACACAGAAGTTAAGCTCACTTGTGCCCAAGATAGTTCGCTGGAAACGGCGCGTGAAAATAGGTAGTCGCCGACTTATAGGAAGCCCCTGAGGAAGAAATTCTTCAGGGGTTTGTTTTTGCAGCGAAAGGGATGAAGATATGAGAACGACACATGTTATGGTACTGCCCTACGACCCCGCGTGGAAAGCGGATTTTGCGGCCATCCGGCAGGAACTCGCGTCTGCCCTCGGCGAGCTGGCCATTGCCATTGAGCACGTGGGCAGCACTTCGGTGGAGGGACTTTCCGCTAAGCCCTGCATCGACATTGATGTGGTGATGCCGGATTACTCTGTCTTTCCGCAGATCGTGGAGCGGCTGGCGGCCATCGGTTACACCCACGAGGGAGATCTTGGCATCCCGGGCCGGGAGGCCTTCTGCTACACCGGCAAGCCCCATTTGCGGCTGCACCACTTGTACGTTTGCCCGGCAGATTCCGAGGAGCTGCACCGCCACCTGGTGTTCCGGGATTTTCTGCGCACCCACCCGGAGGCCGTGGAGCGCTACAGCGCCTGTAAGGAGGACGCTGCGCGCCGTTTCCCGGAGGATATCGAGGGCTATATGGCGTGCAAAGGCCCCTGCATTGAGGCACTTTACAAGCTGTGCGGCTTGAGCGAGTGACTGTAAAAATCCGGCGTAAGAGAGCGGATTCTACTCCCCGTCGGTTGCGCAATGGGCGGGGGTGCGGTACACTCAGGGTGCCGAAGGGCAGAAAGAGAGGACACCGATATGAGCGAAACGACGGAAGTGAACCGCACAGCCTTTGGACAGTTTTTGAACCAGCTGCGCCGGGAGAAGGGCTGGACCCAGAAAGACCTTGCCGAGCGACTCTATGTCTCCGATAAGGCGGTCAGCAAGTGGGAGCGAGGCCTCAGCCTGCCGGACGTGGCCTTACTGCTGCCGCTGGCAGGGGCATTGGGCGTGTCGGTGACAGAACTGCTGGAGGGCCGCCGGGCCGTGCAGGAGCAGCGCTACAGTGCCGCAGAGGTGGAGGCGCTCATCCGCAGGGCGCTGGCGTTCCCGGTGGAGCCGCCCGAGCGCCAGCAGGCCCGGGTGAAGCGGTATCTGCCCGTATACCTCATCTGCTGCGTGCTGGGCGTGGCAGAGGCGCTGGCGGTCTGGCTGCTGGGGCTGGCCCCCACCGAGATGGGGCAGACCTGCCTCGTGCTGGGCGTGGGGTTTGGCGTGATCTATGGGGCGTATGCCTTTTTCTGGATGGCAGAGACCCTGCCCCGCTACTACGACGAGAACCGCATTGCGCAGTTTGCACAGGGGGCCATGCACATCCACATCCCGGGCGTCTACTACAACAACCGCAACTGGCGGTATGTGCTGCGGGCCTTCCGGGGCTGGTCTATGGCGTCTATGCTGCTGCTGCCGCCATCTCTGGCGGTGGCGGGTCAGCTGGACCCGCACTTGGGCGGCAAGGCGACCGTTGCAGCGTTTGCAGTGTACATCCTGAGCCTGTTCGGGTGCATCGTCGTGCCCGCCAAGCGGCATGAAAAAGACGAAGGATGATCCAAAAAGGAAGGGAGCGGAAACGCTCTCTTTTTTGCTGGCCTTTTTTGTGCTACAATGGAGCAAAACCATTGGAAAAGAGGAAACACCATGCTCAAGGATTCCCAGATCGACCTCTGCGGACGGGTGGATTTTACCCGCACGCAGCCGCTGCTGGAGCGGGACGAACGCTTCTCGTTTGCCTGCGCGGGCTGCGGGAACTGCTGCCGGGGGCGGGAGGACATCGTGCTGTCCGGCTTTGACCTGTGGCGCATTGCTGCCCGGCTGCGCCTGCCGCCCCGCATCGTGGCGCAGGGCTACTGCCGGGAGAGCATCGGGCAGGTGAGCCGCCTGCCGGTGCTGCGGCTGGCCCCGGTGAAGGAAAACCGCAACAACTGCCCCTTTCTCACCGGGGACCACTGCGCCATCCATGACGCGGAACCGCTGGTGTGCGCGCTCTACCCGCTGGCGCAGGAGATCAGCCGGGAAGGGGAGGTGCGCTACTTTTTGCAGCCCACCCAGTGCGGGGGACGGGTGATCGAGGCCCGGGTGAGCGATTATCTGGCCCGGTACGAGGTGCCCGCCCGGGAAAAGGTGGATGTGCGCTGGGCCCAGACCTGCATGGCTCTGGAGGACACCGTGGAAGCGCTGCACGCCCAGCTTGCGCCGGTGCTGCTCCGGCGGCTGGAAGCAAAGCTGTGGCAGGCGCTCTACTTCGATTTCGATTTTGCTTCGCCTTTTTTGCCGCAGCTGGAGCGGAACCTTGGGTGGCTGGACGGCGAGTGCGCAAAGCTGCGGGGGTATCAGGCAAGACTTGACTTATCAAAATAATCGAACGATAAATTCGTTTTGATTGATAATTAGGGCTGTTCATGGATTGTTTTTGAGGGGGAATTGTGCTATACTTCACGCATGTAAAGCGAGCCCACACCGCCCGCTTCTCAGCAAGCTTTCCCGCGCGGCTCCTGTGCCGCGAAATTTGAAAGATAGAGGAGTAAAGTATCATGCGTAAAATTTCTCGTCGTTCCTTCCTGGCTGGCGCTGCCCTGTGCGGCGCAGCCGCTGCCCTGACCGCCTGCGGCGGTTCCGCTTCCTCTGCAGCTGCTTCTTCCGCAGCCGCTTCGTCCACTGCTGCTTCCGGCTCTGCCGCCGCAGCAGGCGAGAGCTACACCGTGGGCATCTGCCAGCTGGTGGAGCACGCTGCTCTGGACGCTGCAACCCAGGGCTTTGAGGACGCCCTGACCGCAGAGTTCGGCGAGAACGTCACCTTCGATTTCCAGAACGCACAGAACGACTCCGCGACCTGCGCCACCATCGCCAACGGCTTCGTTTCCGCCGGTGTGGACCTGATCATGGCCAACGCCACCCCCGCCCTGCAGGCAGCACAGGCCGCCACCAACCAGATCCCCATCCTGGGCACTTCCGTGACCGAGTACGGCGTGGCACTGGGCCTGAGCGACTTTACCGGCGTTGTGGGCGGCAACGTCTCCGGCACCTCCGATCTGGCTCCGCTGGATCAGCAGGCCGAGATGATCACCGAGTGGCTCCCCGAGGTCCAGAAGGTCGGCCTGCTGTACTGCTCCGCTGAGGCCAACAGCCAGTATCAGGTGGACGAGGTGCAGAAGGCACTGGAGGAAAAGGGCGTGACCGCCACCCAGTACGCTTTCTCCGACTCCAACGATCTGGCTTCCGTCTGCCAGAAAGCTGCCGACGAGAACGACGCCGTGTATGTCCCCACCGATAACACCTGCGCCGCCAACACCGGCATCATCGACGGCATCTGCCGCCCTGCCAAGAAGCCCGTCTTCGCAGGCGAGGAGGGTATCTGCTCCGGCTGCGGCGTGGCAACGCTGTCCATCAGCTACTACGATCTGGGCTACACCACCGGCGAGATGGCCGTCAAGGTGCTGACCGGCGAGGCCGATATCTCCACCCTGCCCATTGAGTACACCACGGTGACCAAGAAGTATAACAAGACCATCTGCGATGATCTGGGCCTGACGGTCCCCGAAGGCTACGAGGCCATCGAGGGCTAAACGCCCCCACAGGAAACCGAAAAACAGCGGAGAAGGGCTGAGATATGCGCTTCTCCGCTGTTCCCGTATTCATGCGGGAAGAGAAAAAAGTGTATGTTGTTTAGGAGGAATTGATTTTGGAACTGCTTGCAAGATTGGCGAACCTGCCCGGCGCTTTGCCCGGCGCGTGCGCACAGGGCCTCATCTGGGGCATCATGGCCATCGGCGTATACCTGACCTACCGCATCCTGGATGTGGCCGACCTGACCGTGGACGGCTCCTTCGGCACCGGCGGCGCGGTCTGCGTTATGTGCCTGCTCTCGGGCATGAACGTCTGGGCGGCCCTCTTCATCGCGGTGCTGGCGGGCCTGGCCACCGGCCTTGTCACCGGCCTGCTGCACACCTTTATGGGCATCCCGGCCATTCTGGCGGGCATTTTGACCCAGCTGGCCCTCTACTCCATCAACCTGAAGATCATGGGCAAGGCCAACCAGTCCATCAATGTGGATAAGTACGACCTGCTGCTCTCTCTGCGCTGGGTCAAGGAGATGGCTCTGCACAACCCCATCGTGATGGTGGTCCTCGTCTCCGCCGTGGTCATCGGCGTGCTGTACTGGTTCTTTGGCACGGAGCTGGGCTGCGGCATCCGCGCCACCGGCTCCAACCCGGCCATGTCCCGGGCCCAGGGCATCAACACCGATTTCAACATCGTGCTGGGCCTGGCCGTTTCCAACGGTCTGGTGGCCCTCTCCGGCGCGCTGCTGAGCCAGTATCAGGGCTTTGCGGACGTCAGCATGGGCCGCGGCGCCATCGTCATCGGCCTGGCCGCCGTCATCATCGGCGAGGCACTGTTCAGCCGCATCTTCCACAACTTTGCGCTCAAGCTGGTCTCCGTTTCGCTGGGTGCCATCATCTACTACATCGTCATCCAGCTGGTGCTGACCCTCGGCTTTGATGCAAACCTGCTGAAGCTGCTCAGCGCGTCCGTCGTCGCCGTCTTCCTGGCTGTGCCCTATTGGAAGAGCAAGTATTTTGCAAAGCCGACGGCCAAGAAGAACCAGAAGGAGGGTGCGAAGAATGCTTGAGATCCAGAATGTTTCCAAGACCTTTAATGCGGGCACCGTCAACGAGAAGACGGCCCTGAACGGTTTGAACCTGAAGCTGAACGAGGGTGATTTCGTCACCGTCATCGGCGGCAACGGCGCGGGCAAATCCACCATGCTGAATGCGGTGGCGGGCGTCTGGCCCGTGGACTGCGGCAAGATCCTCATTGACGGCGTGGACGTGACCCGGCTCGGCGAGCACCAGCGTGCCGCCTACATCGGCCGCGTGTTCCAGGACCCCATGACCGGCACTGCCGCCACCATGCAGATCGAGGAGAACCTGGCCCTTGCCGCCCGCCGCGGCAAGCCCCGCACCCTGCGCATCGGCATCACCAAGGCCGAGCGGGAGCAGTACCGCGAGCTGCTGAAGAGCCTGGACCTGGGTTTGGAGGACCGCCTCACGGCCCGTGTGGGCCTGCTTTCCGGCGGCCAGCGTCAGGCGCTGACTTTGCTGATGGCCACCATGAACAAGCCCAAGCTCCTGCTGCTGGACGAGCACACCGCTGCCCTTGACCCCAAGACGGCCCTGAAGGTGCTGACCCTCTCGGCCAAGATCGTGGAGGAGAACCACCTGACCACCATGATGATCACCCACAACATGAAGGACGCCATCAAGTATGGCAACCGCCTCATCATGATGCACGAGGGCCACATCATCTACGATGTCTCCGGCGAAGAGAAGAAGAACCTGCAGGTCAGCGACCTGCTGGCCAAGTTCCAGATCGCCTCCGGCGGCGAGTTCGCCAACGACCGCATGATCCTCTCCTGATCGGAAAACACCCAAAGGGCATTCCCTCTGCAATGCGGACGGGATGCTCTTTTTTTCGGCCTCGGTTGCAACGGCAAAGAAAAAGGAGTACAATCAATCAGAGAAGCACTCCCGTGTGGGAGACGGTATGGGCTTGTGAGGAAAGAAACGAATGCGTTACGAGATCGTGAATGGGGTGCTGCTGCTGTGGAACAGCTTGTTCTGCGGGGTGGCAGGCCTGTATTTCTGGCTGATAAAACGATATAAGACGGAAAAGAAAAAGTGGATGCACCGTATGCAGTTTTCGGCGTCGGCGCTGTTGTTCTGTGATGCAATGGCGTACTTGTTTGAGGGCAGGCCGGGGCCGCTGGGTTACTGGGTGGTCCGCGTGGGCAATTTCGGCGTCTTTTTCCTCGTGGAGCTGACGCTGCTGCTTTTCCACCGTTATATCTGTGCCACACTGCTGACACAGGAAGAGGCGGCAGCCCTCAAGCGGGTGCAGATCGTGCGGGCCGTTTGCTGGGCGGGCCTTGCGTTGGTGGTCGTATCACAGTTCACCGGGCTGTACTATACCTTCGATGCCGCCAACGTCTACCACCGTGCCGGGGGATACTTCCTCTCCATGTGTCTGCCGATCCTGTCCATGCTGCTGGACGCCAGCCTGCTGCTGCAGTACGAAACACGCATCAGCAGCCTGATGTTTCTGGCCATGGGCTCCTATTTTGTGCTGCCGCTGATTGCGTCTTCGATCCAGGCGGTGCACTACGGCTGGGCGCTGATCGATCTGGCCATCGGCATTTCGATGGTCCTGATGTTCCTCGTTGCGGCCAAGGAGCAGAACGAGAAGCTGCTGCAGCTGGAAACGAGCCGGGCACAGCTGGCGGAAAAGCTGGAGATCGCCACGGTGCTGAACCGCTGCGTGGAAAAGCTCTCGGGCTGCGGGCAGGATCTGGACAAGGCGACCCATGAGCTGCTGGGCGTGATCAACGATTATTTCTGCGCGGACCGCAGCTATGTTTTTGAGCTGGACACGGCCCGTGATGTGGTGGTGAACACCCACGAGTTCGTGCGGGACGGCGTGAGCGCGGAAAAAGACAATCTGCGGGAGGTCCCGATGGAGGTGATCTCCTCCTGGATGGAGGCCTTTGCGCGGAATGGCATCTATTTTATGGAGAACGTGGAGCAGGTGAAAGACACAGAACAGTACAAGGAGCTGAAACGGCAGAGCGTACAGAGCCTGCTGGCGGTGCCCCTGCAGCGGGAAAAGTGCATCATCGGTTTTTTGGGAGTGGACAACCCCCGGGCGCATTCGCAGGACCCGACCCTGCTGTCCTCCATCCAGTTCTTTGTCACCAACAGTCTGGAACAGAAAAAAGTGCAGGAAAAGCTGTACCGCCTGAGCTATCAGGATATGCTGACCGGGCTGGACAACCGCAACCGCTATATGGAGCTGCTGGAAGCGAGAAAGGGCTTCTCGCTGGAGCAGGCAGGCGGCATTTATATGGACCTCAACGGCCTGAAGCACTGCAACGACCGCCTTGGCCATGCGGCAGGGGATGCGTTGATCTGCCGTGCAGCGGACGCGCTGAATGAGGTCTTCCCCGGCGAGGCCTGCCGCATTGGCGGCGATGAGTTCGTGGTCGTCCGCAGCCCAGTCGCGCAGGAACGATTTGAGCAGCAGGTGGCAGACCTGCGGGCGGCGCTGGCCCGCCGCGGTGTGGACGCAGCCATCGGCTCGGTCTGGAAGCCGGCGGTCGAGGACGTGGCCGCTTTCCTGCATGAGGCCGACGAGCGGATGTACCGGGAAAAAGAAAAACGCTGAAAGAAAACGGGCTCCCCGCCATTGGCAGGGAGCCCGTTGCTGTGTGCGGGATGATTACCGCTTGATGTCGTAGTTCATGTTCATCAGGTTGCGGATGGTGCCCACGTCGTCGGTGATGTTGGCGTCGCCGTGGATGGTGTGCTTGATGGCGGAGCTGGCCACCGCAAAATTGATCATATCCATGGCCCGGTAGTTGTGGAGCATGGCGTAGATGAGGCCGGAGGCAAAGGCGTCGCCGCCGCCCACCCGGTCAAGGATGTTGAAGGTGAACAGCTTGCTCTCGAAGGTGTGGCCGTCGTACCACATAAAGGCCTTCAGGCTGTTCTCACTGCCGCTGTGGGCGTAGCGGACGTGGCGGGCGATGCACTTCAGGTTGGGGTAGCGCTCGATGAAGTGCTGGAAGATCTCGTCCTGCTGCTCGTAGCTGGGCTGCAGGGGCACGCCGTCCTTCCAATCGCCCTTGGAGTGGTCGGTCTCGTCCTTCCACAGGTGGTAGGGCTCAATGCCCAGCAGCACATCCACATAGGGCAGGCACTCGGTGCAGAAATCCCGGGCCTCCTCCCAGCTCCACAGGGTGGAGCGGAAGTTGCCGTCGAAGCTGACGGTCAGGCCCTTTTTCTTCGCCACCTTCAGCATATCGATGATGAGACCGCGGCAGTTGGGGGCCAGTGCCGGGGTGATGCCGCTGAGGTGCAGCCAGTCAAAGCCGTCCAGCAGGGCATCCAGGTCCACCTGCGAGAAATCGTACTCGGTGATGGCGCTGTGCTTGCGGTCGTAGATGACCTTGGAGGGGCGGATGCCGTAGCCCGTTTCCAGATAATAAGTACCCAGACGGTTCGAGGGGGTCTCGTTTGGCTCGGTGAGGATCATGGGGGTGCAGTGGACATCGTTGGAGCGCAGCCAGCGCACGGCGCTCTTGCCCAGACTGTTGTTGGGCACCACACTGAAGAAGGTGCTGTCCACGCCCAGGTTTGCCAGTGCCAGGGCGATGTTGGCCTCGCTGCCGCCGTAGCTGGCCTCAAAGTTCGAGGCCATGCGCAGCTTTTCGTAGTTCGGCGGGGTCAGGCGCAGCATGATCTCGCCGCAAGTGATGAATTTCTGGCCGTTGGGCTCGCTGCCCAGGATGGGATTGAAATGTTCCATAACGCTCCTCCTGATAACGGTTTGTGTCACGGCCCTTTTGGCCGCCCGCCCGGCGGCTTCTTCACGGGAAAGCTGCCTGAGCACACATTGTTGTATCCATTATAGTGCGATTCCCGTCGGAATGCAAGGTGAAACCCGAAGTGCCGAGAGAAAATACGCGCGGATTTTTGTGCAGTTTGCTAAAGAACTCCTTCCGGCATCACTTGCGCGATGCCACCTCCCTCACGGAGGGAGGCTTTTCCTCCCGGAAGCAGCAAAAAGCTCCCTCTTTGAGGGGGCTGTCGAGCGAATGCGAGACTGGGGGAGTTTACACCCCCGTCAGATCAAAACGGGGCGTGTATTCCTCTTTCGCGCTGCTCTTTTGCTGCATATAGCCCGCCGTCAGGCCCTTATCCATGGCGTAGTTGACCACCCGGCGGTACTCGTAGGTGGTGATGCGCCGCCCGATGCCGTGCTCGGCGGCCCGGTAGAAGGGAGTGTACTGGCTCATGACGCTGGGCAGGAAGCAGCCGGGGTCGGCGTCGTTCCAGGCGGCCATTTGGTCCAGGACGGCAAAGCTGTCGTCGATGTGGCCGGGCAGGGCGAGGTGGCGCAGGATGACCCCCCGCTGCAAAATACCCGCATCGTCAAAGACGGGGTGCCCCGCCTGCGCCAGCATGGCCTCGATGGCGGGTTTTGCCTTGGCAAAGTAATCCGGCGCGGCCGAAAGCTCCGCCGAAAGGGCAGGGGAGACGTATTTCAGGTCGGCCAGCCAGATGTCGATGTACCCGCGCCATGCCTCCACGCTTTCCACCGTCTCGTAACCGCCGGTGTTGCAGACGATGGGCAGGCGCAGCCCCTGCGCCCGGGCAAGGTCCAGCGCCGCGATGATCCAGGGCTGCCACTGGCCCGGCGTGACCAGATTGATGTTGTGGGCGCCCTGCGCCTGCAGGCTGAGGAAGATCTCCGCCAGATGCTCGACGGAGATCTCCTTCCCCAGCCCCTCGGCGCTGATGGGGTAGTTCTGGCAGAAGCAGCACTGGAGGGTGCAGCCGGAAAAGAAGACGGTGCCGCTGCCTCGGGTGCCGCTGATGCAGGGCTCCTCCCAGAAGTGCAGCGCGGCCCGGGCGGCTTTCAGGGTGGGGCCCGCCCCGCAGAAGCCCGTCTGCCCGGCGGCACGGTCTACGCCGCAGCGGCGGGGGCAGAGCGTGCAGGCGGCGGGGGGAGCGACGGCGATGTTTTTGGGCATAATATCCAAGTCCTTTGCAAAAGATTCGGTAGTTTTCTCGTGCTCTATTATACCATTTTTGGGGACAGAAGTGGTATAATAGGAGAGAATAATTCATGCGATGCAAGAATACTACATATTTTGGGAGGATACCATGCGCACCGAAGCCGACGAGATCCGCGAAAATCTGAAATATCTGTCCCTGCTTGCCCGGGATTATCCCTCGCAGGCGGCGGCAGCCAGCGAGATCATCAGTACCCAGGCCCTGCTGAAACTGCCCAAAGGCACCGAGCACTTCATGAGCGATCTGCACGGAGAGAACGAGGCCTTCGTCCACATCCTCAACTCCGCCTCCGGCGTCATCCGCGAGAAAGTGGACATCGTGCTGGGGGATACCGTGCCCGCCGCCACCCGTGCCGAGCTGGCCACCCTGATCTATTACCCCAACGAGAAGCTGCCCCAGCTCAAGGCCAAGTGCCGGGATGAGGAAGCGCTGGAGCAGTGGTACACCGAGACGCTGCTCCGCCTCATTGAGATCTGCCGACTGGTCTCTTCCAAGCACACCCGGGAGCACGTCCGGGCCTGCCTGCCCGCCAGCTGCGGCTACATTCTGGATGAGCTGCTCCACGCCCACTTTGAGGACCACGACAAGGAGCTTTACTATGGGCAGATCGTGGGCAGCATCATCGAAAACGGCCGTGCCGACCGCTTCATCGTCCGCCTGTGTGAGCTGATCAAGCGGCTGGCTGTGGATAAGCTCCACATCGTGGGCGACCTGTTTGACCGCGGCCCCCGCCCCGATATCATCCTCGATCTGCTGATGCGCCACCACAACGTGGACATCCAGTGGGGCAACCACGATGTGGTCTGGATGGGGGCCGCCGCCGGCAGCCCCATCTGCGTGTGCACCGTGCTGAAGACCACGCTGGCCTACCACAACCACGGCATGCTGGAAGATTTTTACGGCATCAACCTCCGCCATTTGCAGCGGATGGCCGAACAGTTCTACGGCGGCGACGACCTGACCATCTGGATGCCCCACACCGACGCGGCCCGCGGCCCCTACACCGAGGGGATGCT
>RKCM01000025.1 GCA_014858325.1 Oscillospiraceae bacterium
CGTGGCAGCTGTTCGCCAAAGCCTGCATGGAGGTGCTGGGCTTTGGGCCGGACCGACTGAACCGCCTGTATGCCGAGGCCCGGGCAAACTACGAGCAGATGAACGAAGAGGGCAAGAGCGCGGGCATCGACGTGGCCATGGAGCACCTGCGGCGCTGCGCCTGCGCGGCCATGCAGACCGAGGACATTGTGGTGGAAGAGGGCCAGGACGACCAGTGGCTGCAGGTGCAGCGGCAGCGGATGCAGGAACAGGAAAAGACCTTTGCCAAGCGGGTGATCCTGCAGGAGGTGGGCCGGAGACGGCAGAGCCGGACGCCGGGGGCGGCACTGCTGGGCGATGCTGCGCTCCGGCAGAAGTTTGAAGCGGCCCGGGAAGAAACGTTTCGGGGAAACCTCTCACCGCGTCGGTCTGGTTTTGCCAGCGCTTCGCGGAGCTCCCCTAAGCAGGGGAGCCAAGAATAAAGGGAATATGACAATGAGACCGAAGAAGATCAAAGCAACGTCCGACACGAAGAAGATGAACCGGCGGACCCACTGGTTGAAAGAACCAACGCCCTTACAGCAGGACGTGCGGGACCTGGAAGCCTACAACGCCAAGGCCGAAAAGCAGGGCAAACCTGCCCTGAGCTACGGCTACTGGGCGGCGAAAGGAAAGCCCGCAAGGCCATAAAGCAGCCCCCGACGAAAAACCGCCGGGGGCTTTGGCGACGGAGAATATGAACCGAGCCGGGTGCGGCTGAGGCGGAAGCCTGAGCCATAGCCGCGTCGATTGATATTCCTATTTATATAAGGGGCTGGGTACCCCTTTCGGGGGCTTGTATACCCGTTATTTCTGTGACGGTGGGACACAGAAAAGAGAAAAACACCCAGGACGTGAAGGCCGGAAGGAGGCACCGGGATGCGCTGCAACTACATCCGAGAGAAGAAGACCCTCTGCGGGGATGAGTACATGGCCGTGGGCGTGTTTGCCATTACCCCGGCCGAGCACCGGGGCCGCCGGAAGAAGAGCCGGGAATCCACCGAGGGACAAAAAGCCAAGAACAAAATGGCCTCGATGCGGCGGCGGCAGCGGGTGGCGCTGGCGAACTTTACGAAGCACGGATTCTTCCTCACGGGGACCTACGATGACTTTTACCTGCCCGAGACGCCGGAAGAGTGCCGCCGGGACGTGCGCAACTACCTGCGGCGGGTGATCGCGGCGACCTGCAAGCGGTTTGGGGTGCCGAAAGAAGCCATCCGCCTGATGCTGGCAGCGGTGCGGAAAGGCGAAAACGGGCGGCTGCACTTCCACGGCTTTGCAGAGTGCAAGGGCCTGGACGACCGGGACCGCCGGGAATGGCGCGAGATGCTGGAGGATCTGTGGCGGCGGCGCATCCCAGGCACCGGGGAGTTTGAGCCGCTGGGCACCATCAACGTGGACCGCATGGACATGAAGAAACTGCTGGGCAAGGACGGTACCCAGGGGACGCTGGGCTATTTTTACGGCCACAAAGAGCGGCTGTGGGTGGAGACCAACACCTTGCGCCGCCCGGTGGAGCAGGCACCCAACGATAGCCGATGGAGCCGCAAGCAGCTGCGGACGGCCTGCGGAGAGATGCAAAACGACCCCTACTGGTGGAGCCAGCGTTTCCCGGGGTGGGAGCTGGAAAAGTGCGTGGTGCTGGAACCGGGCGAGCTGCACGCGGGGCCGGACACGGACCGCCCGAACGGCTGGGAGCGGCTGGAACCGCAATGTTATGTGATCCTGCGGCGGACTATGGTTGCGAAAGCTCGCACCTGACAGACAAAGTACCAGTATTTTGCGCGGTAAAAACGCGCTTTATTCGCGCGCGGGAAGGAAACGCGCGGGAAGACGGGAGGCGGGGCTGTGACGCGGGAAGAAAAGAAGACGGTACGAAAGGCTCTGCGCCGCTGTGGGCGCAGGGCCTGCGAGGCATGCGCACCCGGCTGGGGCGAGGTGGTGGCCCAGACGCTGGCCTACTACGACGGGACCGACCCGGTGTGTGCAGAGCTTTTGCGGCTGCGGTATTTGGACGGCCTGAGCGAGAACGCCGTGCTGGGCAGGCTCTACATTGGCAGAACCACCTACTACCGCAAGGAGCTGGAAGCCTTGAGCACTGTGGCCATTGCGGCGGCCCGGCGGGGCCTATTATGAACCCTCTCACCGCTTCTGTCCGTCTGATGGCGGCGTGTCGAAGATCTCACGTAGAAGAAAATTACACTGTACTGCGGGCATTTCTTGCAAAATGTCCGCAGTATTTTTGTTTGCGGAATTGTGGTAGGCTGTTGATAGAACCTCAAGAAGCGAGGAGGGAGGAGAAACATGGCTGAAAAGAAACGAGCATACTGCAAGAACACGGTGCCGGGGCGGCAGCGGGGAAAGAAATACCCGGCGGCGCTGCGGGCAGAAGTGGTGATGGCCATGCTTTCATCCTCCTCCATCTGCGCGGTGGCGCGGAAGTACCGGGTGCCAGAGAGCACCATCCGCAGCTGGCTGGCCGAAGAGGCAAAGCGGGGCGATGTATGGGCCGAGGAGCGGCGGGCGGCCGCGCGGGAGATCGCGCTGCGGGCCAGCCTAGGCACCCGGGCGCAGGTGACGTACTTACAGGGCCGAGTGGAGGAAGCGGGTCGGGCGGCGCAGATCACAAAGAAGCTGCACGCACGGCTGGACGAAGACGTCCGGGCGAAAAGCTTTGCGGTGGGCACCCTGCTGAAAGGCGACGCCGAGGAAGTGGCGGACGCCACGGAGACGGGGCTTGTGCCCTACGCCAGCCCCGGCAGCTACGACAGGCAGCTGGAAGACGGCGAAGAGAAGCTGCTGACAAACCAGCTGGAACGGTACGAGGGCCGGACCATGAGCGACAAGGACGCGGTCAACATGGCCCATGTGCTGATGACGGTGGCCGAGCGGGCGGCGGCGCTGCTGCCCACGGACAGCGCCCAGAGCGAGAGAGGCGGCCCGCCGTTGGTGGAGATCGGGGCCGAGAACGCAGAAGAAAAAGGGCCGGAGGTGATGGTGGATGCGTAAGGTAATCTGGAGCCCGCAGCCCCGGCAGGCAGCCTTTATGGCCCGCACCGAGGACGAAGCGCTGTACGGCGGGGCGGCCGGAGGCGGCAAGAGCGACGCGCTGGTGATCGAAGCACTGCGGCAGGTGCACATCCCGCACTACCGGGCGCTGATCCTGCGCAAGACCTACCCGCAGCTTTCGGAGCTCATTGACAAGACCATGCGGTACTACAAGCCCGTTTTCCCGCAGGCGCGGTACAACGGCTCCAGCCACTGCTGGACGTTCCCCAGCGGGGCGAAGATCTACTTTGGCAGCCTGCATCACGCGCAGGACAAGTACAACTACCAAGGCAAGGCCTTCGACTTCATCGGCGTGGACGAGCTGACCCATTTTACCTGGGACGAGTACAGCTATGTGATGAGCCGCAACCGCCCCTCGGGGCCCGGCACCCGGGTATACGTCCGGGCCACGGCCAACCCCGGCGGCGTGGGCCACGGCTGGGTGAAAGCCCGGTTCATCAGCCCGGCCCCGGCAGGCACCCGGATGGTGCAGCTGGTGAAGGTGAAAACGCCGGACGGCGGAGAACTAACCCGGCGGCGCACCCGCATTTTTATCCCCAGCACCGTTTTTGACAACCCCGCCCTGCTGGAAAACGACCCGGGCTACATCGGCACGCTGGCCAGCCTGCCGGAAGCCGAAAAGCAGGCGCTGCTTTACGGCAACTGGGACAGCTTTTCCGGCCAGGTGTTCACCGAATGGCGGAACGACCCGGCCCATTACGACGACCAGCGGTGGACCCACGTCATCAAGCCCTTCCGCATCCCGGCCCACTGGAAGATCTGGCGGGGGTACGATTTCGGCTACTCGAAGCCGTTTTCCGTGGGGTGGTACGCAGCGGACGAAGAAGGACGGCTGTACCGCATCAAGGAGCTGTACGGCTGCACCGGGACGCCCAACGAGGGCTTGAAAATCGACCCGGTGGAGCAGGCACGGCGCATCCGGGAAGCCGAAGAAAACGACCCACAGCTGAAAGGGCGGGTGATCCTGGGGGTGGCGGACCCGGCCATCTTCAACGAGAGCCAGGGCGAGAGCATTGCCATGATGCAGGAGAAGAGCCCGAACTTTCTGCACTGGGCCCCCGGCGCGGCTTGCCGGGAAGATGCAGTTCCACTACCGTTTCGCCTTTGGAGCGGACGGGCGGCCCATGTTTCAGGTGTTTGACACCTGCAAGCACTTCATCCGCACCATTCCGAACCTGGTGTACAGTGAGAGCAACGTGGAAGACATCGACACCACCCAGGAAGACCACATTTACGACGAGTGCCGGTATGTGCTGATGGAAAATCCCCTCAGCCCCCGGCAGACCGAAAAGCCCGCGCCGCTGCGGGACGACCCGCTGGAACTGGGCGGGAAAACCAAGTTTTATCGAGTTTAACCCTCTCACCGCTTCCGTCCGCCTGCCGGCGGCGCGTTGCGGAGCTCCCCCGAGGAGGGAGCCAGGAATCAGGGAAAGAAGGGAGAAGCGCCTTTGGAATGGGAAAATACAGGGCAGGAGCTGCAGGCTATTGGCACCGAAGAGGTGGCAAAGGCCGCCCAGCTTTTGCAGCGATACAAGAGCGGCAAGGCGGCGCTGGATGCGAGGATCATCGACAACGAGCTGTGGTTCCGCATGCAGCATTGGAAGAATTACAAAAATAAGCAGATGGAAGGCAAGCCCACGCCGTCCAGCGGGTGGCTGTTCAACTCCATCGCCAACAAGCACGCCGACGCTATGGACAACTACCCGGAGCCCAACGTGCTGCCGAGAGCGGCAGACGATGAGGAGACGGCCCGGGTGCTCTCCAAGGTGCTGCCCGTGGTGCTGGAACAGGCCGACTACGAGCAGGTGTACAGCGACACCTGGTGGCGCAAGCTCAAGCAGGGCACCGGGGTGAAGGGCGTGTTCTGGGACCCGGCGCTGCGGGGCGGACTTGGAGACATTGCCATCCAGAGCATGGACCTTTTGAACCTGTATTGGGAGCCGGGGGTGACCGACATCCAGGACAGCCCGAACCTGTTCAGCCTGGCATTGGCGGACAACGACCAGCTGACGGCCCAGTGGCCCCAGCTGGAAGGACACACGGGCAGCAGCCTGGACGTGGCCAGATACATCCACGACGAGAACATCGACACCTCCACCAAGAGCGTGGTGGTGGACTGGTACTACAAAAAGGCCCGGACAGGCGGGCAGGCGGTGCTGCACTACTGCAAGTTCTGCAACGGGGTGGTTTTGTACGCCAGCGAGAACGACCCGGAGCTTGCCGACCGGGGCTTTTACGACCACGGAAAATACCCCTTTGTGTTTGACGCGCTGTTTACGGAAGAAGACAGCCCGGCGGGGTTTGGGTACATCGACGTGATGAAGGACACCCAGACCGCCATCGACGAGATGAACCACGCCATGGATGAGAACATCCGGCTGGCAGCCAAAAGCCGCTATGTGCTGAGCGACACGGCAGGGGTGAACGAGGAGGAACTGGCGGACACAAGCCGGGACATCGTGCACGTGGTGGGGCGGCTGACGGAAGAGACCTTCCGGCCGCTGCAGACCAGCACCCTCTCCGGCAACTGCATCAGCTACCGGGACAACCGGGTGGCCGAGCTGAAGGAGATCAGCGGCAACCGGGACGTGAGCCAGGGCGGCACCACCAGCGGTCTGACGGCGGCTTCGGCCATTGCAGCGCTGCAGGAGGCGGGCTCGAAGCTCTCCCGCGATATGCTGAAAAGCACCTACCGGGCCTTTGCAAAGGAATGCTACTTTGTGATCGAGCTGATGCGGCAGTTTTACGACGAGAGCCGGGTCTACCGCATCACGGGGCAGACCGGCGGGACGGAATACGTGGAGTTTTCCGGCCAGGCGCTGCGGCCCCAGCCGACCCAGAGCGTGGGCGGCGTGGAGCTGGGAGCCCACGAGCCCGTGTTTGACATCTTGGTAAGCGCGGCCAAGAAGAGCACCTTCAGCCGCCTTTCCCAGAACGAGACGGCGAAAGAGTGCTACCAGATGGGCTTTTTTGCACCGTCCAACGCGGACGCCGCGCTGGCGGCGCTGGACATGATGGACTTTGACGGCATCGAGAAGGTACGCCAGAGGGTGCAGGAGAACGGCACCCTCTACACCCAGCTGCAGCAGGCCATGCAGCAGCTGCAGCAGCTGACGGCCATCATCGACCAGCAGAACGGCACCGACATGAGCGCTATGGCGGGGGCTGCGGCCCAGGCGGCAGGCCGCGCAGGCGGAGGCAGCGGCGGAGAGACCGCTGCCAAGACCAGCACCAACGGCCTGGGCGCTGCCGTGGGCGAGGCAAACAACAGCCTCTCCACCCAGGCGGCAAGGCGGGCCATGAACGTGAACAACCCGAACCGATGACCCTCTCACCGGGAATAGTGGAAGGAGAAGAAAATATAATCCATGCGGAGTACGTAGAATTTGACCTGCCCACGGGGGCAAGGGTACGCAGGCTGGAAGTGTACGGCCATGCGTGCTATGCCCCGGCGGGACAGGACATCGTGTGTGCAGCGGCATCCATGCTGATGGAGACGCTGGTGTATGTGCTGGCAGACTGCGAGGAAGCCGAGTGCTGCGCCTACAGCGAGCCCACCGGGCCCCGCGTCTCGGTGAAGCTGACGGGCAGCATTTACGAGGCTGACCTGACCGCGCTGGAATTTGCCAAGACCGGCCTTGGCCTGCTGGCGGAACGCTACCCGGCGAACGTCCGTTTTGAGGACAAAAGCAAGGATGGACAGGCCAAAATGGTGGACCTGCAGCTCTTTGCCGAGGGCGGTGACGGTGCGGGTGACGGCAACGCAGGCGGCGAGGGCGAAGCGGCCCCGGCGGCTGTGGAAGAGCCGAAGCTCCGCCCGGCGGAGGAGCGGCTGGCAAGGCGGAGCGGGACGCTGAAGCGGGGAAACGCTGCGGCGAGCTCGCCTTCTCAGGCGGCTGAGGCCGCCAGCTCCCCCAAAGGGGGAGACCTTGGCAATGAGGGCAACGCGGACCCGGGTGATGCGGGCCCGAAAGACGGGAAGGATACGGCGAACGGCGAGGAGGAGAAAAAAGCCGATGCCCGGACGCCGGAGGAACGGAAGGCGGCGTTCCATGCTCTGCTGGAGGGCGAATACCGGGAAGAGACCGAGGAGCTGATGCAGCGGGCCGTGGAACGCGCTGCCGACCTGCTGGAAAGCAGCCCGGCGGTGAAGGACCTGATGAGCGCCCTGCACGAAGCCTACGGCGTGGACCCCGACGACTTGCCTGCCCTGACCGAGGCAGTGCGCAGCGGCCGGGTGAAGGACAACGCCTATTACGAGAAGCTGGCCATGGAGAAGGGCGTGAGCGTGGAGACGGCCCGGCAGATGGACAAGCTGGAAAGCGAGAATAAGCGGCTGAGCGCAGCCGAACAGTTTGCCGAGGAGCAGCGCAAAGCCGCCCAGCGGCAGGCGGAGATCCGGCAGATCCACGCCCAGTGGGACCGGGAGGCCCAGCAGCTGAAAGCCCAGTACCCGCAGTTCGACTTGCAGGAGGTGCTGGCAAACCCCGAGGTGAGCAAGCTGATGCGGCTGGGCGTCTCGATGCCCAACGCCTACCGCAGCGTCTACTTTGACCAGATCATGGCCGAGCAGATGGGGCGCACCGCCAAGCAGGTGGAACAGGGCGTAGTGGCCCGGCAGGAGCAGCGCAGCCGCCGCCCGGCGGAGAACGGCGTGAACCCCGGCGGGGCCGTACAGGCCAAATTTGACGTGGCTCACATGAGCCGCCGCGAGGCCGAAGACATTGAAAAACGTGTGGCACGCGGCGAGATCATTACATTTTGAACCCTCTCACCGACCCTGTCCGCCAGCGGCGGCGCAGATGCCGGAGCTCCCCCGAAGGGGGGAGCCAAGAGTAGAGGAATAAAAACTTTAGGAGGAGCGAAATGAACGACAAGACCAAGAACCTGCCGAAGCTGGACCTGCAGCTGTTTGCGACCGCAAGCACCCAGAACCAGAACACCACCGGCGCCACCGGCATGAAGCCGGAGCTGAAGACCTTCTACGAGAAACGCCTCATCGAACAGGCGGAGCCTGCGCTGGTGCACGACCAGTTCGGCGACCCGTACCCCATCCCGGCAAACGGCGGCAAGACCATCGAGTTCCGCAAGTATGACAGCCTGCCCAAGGCCACCACCCCCCTGACCGAGGGCGTGACCCCGGACGGCCAGGCCCTGAACGTGTCCACCGTGACCGCGGAGGTGAAGCAGTACGGCGGCTGGACCCCCATCACCGACCTGCTCCAGACCACGGCACTCGACAACAACATCGTGCAGGCCACCAAGATCCTGGCCAGCTAGGCAGGCCGCACCATTGACAGTGTGGTGCGCGACATCCTGGTGGGCGGCACCAACGTGATCTATGCCCCCAAGGTGGCGGGCGGCGTGGAAACGGCGGTGGACAGCCGGGCAAAGCTGGACGGCACCGCCCAGCTGACCAGCGACCTCATTGCCCGGGCAGCTACCCAGCTGAAGGCCATGAACGCTGACCCCATCGGCGACAGCTATGTGGCCATCATCCACCCCTATGTGTCGTATGACCTGCGCAGCGACCCGGCCTGGATCGACGTGCACAAGTATGCCAAGCCGGACGAGATCTTCAACGGCGAGATCGGCAAGCTGCACGGCGTGCGGTTTGTGGAGACCGCCGAGGCGAAGATCTGGAAGGGCACCGGCTGCCCGGAGGGCCTGGCTGTGTTTGCGACCCTGATCCTGGGTGCCCACGCCTACGGCACCACCGAGCTGGAGGGCGGCGGCCTGGAGCACATCGTGAAGCAGCTGGGCTACGGCGACGACCCGCTGAACCAGCGTGCTTCCGTGGGCTGGAAGGCCACCCAGACCGCTGAGCGGCTGGTGGAGCAGTACATGGTGCGCATTGAGAGCTGCAGCGCCCGCTACAGCGCAACGGCGGCGGCGAACTAAGGAGGGTGTATATGGCGACCGTGAAGAAAGAGACCGGCGAAGAGCTGGTGAGCATCCGGCTGTTCAAGGACAACAGCCGCTATAAGGGCGACTTGTTTGTGAGCGTGAACGGCGTGAACTACCAGATCAAGCGGGGCGTGACCGTGCAGGTGCCGCCCTGCGTGGCAGAGGTGATCCAGCACAGCATGGAGCAGGATGAGGCCAGCGCGGCACGCCTGGCAGACATTGTGCAGAAGAGCGAGTAACGCCCGTGCACCGCAAATAGAAGAAGACCCCGGCCCGGCGGCACAAACGCTGTGCCGGGGTTTTGTGTTAACCCTCTCACCGCTGCCGTCCGCCTGATGGCGGCGCGTTGCGGAGCTCCCCCAGAGGGGGAGCCATGACTTTAAGGAGAAGAAAATGACCGTTGGAAAAGCCATTGAGACCGCAGACAAGCTGCGGGCCAACAACAATTTTGATCGCGAGCTGAAGCTGCTGTGGCTGCGGCAGGCCGACACAGCGCTGCGCAAGAGCATCGTGGACAAGAGCGACACCACCGATTTTGACGCCGTAGGGGCGGATGTGCTTTACGACCGAGAACAGGAGCTGCTGCGGCAGGAAGCGGAGCTTTTGCTGCCGGAGCCCTATGACGACTACTACCCCCACTACCTGTGCGCCCAGATGGACGTGGCGCTGGGCGAGACCGAACGCTATGCCAACGAGATGCAGCTGGCAAACGCAGGCAGCCAGGCCTTTGCCGTGTGGTGCCGCCAGCACTACCTGCCGAAGATGCAGACGAAATGGAGGTACTGAGATGGAACTGCCCAGCTTATACAGCCTTTCCGGCAGCCGGAGCGCCCTGATGGTGTTTGGCGGGCTGAACGAGAGCTACGCCTGCGGGGAGGCGGAGTTTACCCAGATGCAGAATTTTTCGAGCCGGGGATACCCGGCACTGCAGACCCGGACGCCCCGGCGGACCATGAAGACGCTGGACAAGTGTAACGGGATGTACCACCTGAACGGGCTGCTGCTGTGCGAGGGCACCACGCTGCGCTACCGGGAAGACAACGAGGACAGCGACGCCGCTGCCATTGCCGAGACCGAAACGGTGCTGGAAAATGCCGTGGAGGACAGCGAGAAGATCATGATCGGCATGGGAACGAAGATCCTCATCTGGCCGGATGCAGTGAGCTTTGACACGGCCGCCCGGAAGCTGGAACGCCTGAGCGCGGCGTGGGACCAGGGCGGGAACACCGTGACCATTGCGCCCTGCGACACCGGCGGCAAGACCTACACGGTGAGCCAGACCGGCACCACCGAACCCGGAAGCCCGACGGACGGGACGCTGTTTTTGAAGCAGAACTCCTCGGCCAGCAAGTGGGCCTACGTGAGCGTTTTGGAGCAGTACGACGCCAAGACCGGGAAGTGGGTGGAGATCGTGCTGAACAGCGTGAAGATGACCCTGCCGGGGCTGGCGGCAGCGGGCTTTAAGAAGGGGGACACCATCACGGTGAGCCATGTGCCGGACGTGGTGAAGCAGTACCTGGCCGACGGTGTGAACGGCGAGGTGAGCGTGCAGCAGATGGACGGCGACAGCATTGTGCTGATCGGCACGCCCAACACCGAGAGCAGCCGCTACTTTGGCAGCTTTACCGTCACGGCGGGCTCCCCCCGCCGAGGAAGTCTCCTTGCCGTC
>RKCM01000164.1 GCA_014858325.1 Oscillospiraceae bacterium
GAGCAGGGCATCTACCCCGCCGTGGACCCGCTGGCCTCCACCAGCCGCATTCTGGAGGCCGACATCGTGGGCGAGGAGCACTACCGTGTGGCCCGCAAGGTGCAGGCCATCCTCCAGCGCTATCAGGAGCTGCAGGATATCATCGCCATCCTCGGCATGGACGAGCTGGGCGAGGAAGATAAGCTCACCGTCACCCGTGCCCGCAAGCTGCAGAAGTTCCTCTCCCAGCCCTTCTTCGTGGCCGAGAACTTCACCGGCCTGTCCGGCAAATACGTCCCGCTGGCCGAGACCATCAAGGGCTTTGCCGCCATCGCCGACGGCCAGTGCGACGACATCCCCGAGTGGGCCTTCTTCAACGTAGGCACCCTCGACGATGCCCGCCGGAAGTTTGCAGAAAAGCAGGCGGAGGAAAAGGGCGGTGCCGTCTGATGGAGAAGTTCATCCTCAACATCACGGCTTCCTCCGGCGAGTTCTATCAGGGCGAGTGCGAGAGCCTGACCCTCCCCACCAAGGACGGCATCTACGGCGTGCAGGCCGGGCATAACCCGGTGCTGGTGGCCCTCCACATGGGGCTGATGCACTTCACCGTCAACGGCGAGGAGCACGAGGTCCTGATTGGCGACGGCATCGCCGAAGTCACCCCCACCTTTGTGCTGCTGCTGGTGGACAGCGCCGAGCGCCCCGAGGACATCGACCGCAACCGCGCCGAGGCCGCCCGCATCCGCGCCGAAGAGCGCCTGCAGCACAAGCAGAGTATGCGGGAGTATTACGAGACCAAGATCGCCCTCGACCGCGCCATGCAGCGCCTGCAGACCGCTGCCAAATACAAACGATAACTCTCTTTCCTTTCGTTATTCGTATCACACAGCAAGCCCCCTGTTCTGGCGAAAGCCGGAATCAGAGGGCTTGCTGTTTATTTGTACGGGTTCACATAATCCGCTGGGCACAGGTGCTCTTCGCTCCAGCACAGCATCTCGTGCAGCATCGGCACAAAGCTTTCGCCCAGCTCCGTCAAAGTGTACTCCACCTTGGGCGGTACTTCGGGGTATACCTCCCGGTGCAAAAAGCCGCAGGCTTCCAGCTCCCGCAGCTGCCGCGTCAACGACGACTGCGTAATGCCGCCCAGCCTCCGCTGCAACTCGCCAAACCGCTGCACTTTGTAAAACGCCACATACCATAAGATCAAAATTTTCCACTTGCCGCTCAGCACCGCCTGTAAGTTGCTCATCGGCACGCACTGGGCCTGCTGGGCGGGCGTGGTAAATTTGTTGCCCATCTTCTCTCCCCCTTTGCTTTGAGTATACGGCAGCGCCGGGCAAAATGCAATGGTACCAAAAATGGCACTGCCACTCAAAAAAGGCCGTACTTGCGCTCTGCCTCCCCAGCTGGTATCATCATTCCCAGAGAAGACGTCCTCTCCGCAGATCACACAAAATTTGAGGAGAATTTTTATGCACTATACAGGCACTATCTGGCGTCCGCCCTATGAGGCAGGCTCCCTTTTGCTGGAAGTCACGGCGGGCTGTACTCACCACCAATGCAAATTCTGCACCCTTTACGACGATATTCCCTTCCGCTTCCGCATGACGCCGCTGGAAGATATTGAGGCCGACTTACTTGAAGCTCAGACCTACTACCGCAGCCCCTTCGGGCGGAAGCGCCCCGTGCGCCGGGTCTTTCTTGTCGGGGCCAACCCCTTCGTTTTGCAGTTTGCGCGGCTGAAGACCATCGCCGAGCGTATCCACCACTTTTTCCCGGAGTGCGAGAGCATCGGCTGCTTTGCCCGCATCACCGACGTCGCCGCCAAAACCGACGACGAGCTCCGCCAGCTGCACGCCCTCGGCTACGACGGCATCACCATCGGTGTCGAAACGGGTGACGATGCCGCCCTCGCCTTCATGCGCAAGGGCTACACATCGGTGGATATCCTCACCCAGACCCGCCGTCTGGACGCCGCCGGGCTTTCCTACTGTTACCTCTGCCTTGTAGGCCTCGCGGGCAAAGGCCGAGGCGTCGCCAGCGCCAAAGCCAGCGCCGCACTGCTCAGCCAGACCCACCCCAGACTCCTGGGCACCTCCATGCTCACTCTCTACCCCAACTCAGATCTGTACCGCGAGATGCAGGCCGGAAACTGGACGGAAGAGCCCGAGCTCGAAAAGCTGGAAGAGCTGCGCACCTTCGTCCAGCACCTGACCCTCTCCGCCTTTTTCTGTACCCCCGGCGCTTCCAACGCCTTTTATATCGAGGGCCGCCTCCCCGCTGACCGCGCCGCCCTCCTCGCACGGCTGGACACCATCCTCGCCCAGACCAATGAACGCGATTTGCGCCACTACCGCACCCATTTGAAACATCTGTGATTTTTCCCTTGACATCTCTCCCGCAAAGTGATATGATTTTGATATCAAATCAATCACTTCCACACCCATCAAGGAGGGATCTTTATGGAAGAAAAAGCTCTCACCGCCAAAAAAAGCGGCTTCTCGATGCTGCTGCTCTGCCTCATCGTTTTCGCGTCGGGCGCAGCGCTCTTTGTGTATGCCATCGGCCATCTGGAACGCGGGGAAAACGCCCTCGGCGGCTTCCTGCTCGTCGTCACCATCCTCGGCTACATCGCGGGCTTCATCGCCCTGGCAGGCTTTAAGGTGCTCAAGCCCCAGGAAGCGCTGGTGCTCACCCTTTTCGGCCAGTACGCCGGCACCCTGCGGGAGCCGGGCTTCTACTGGGTCTGCCCCTTCTGCACCGCGGTCAACCCGGCGGCGGGCACCAAACTGAGCCAGAGCGGCGATGTGGACGGCGGTGCCAAAGCCGCCGCGCAGGCACAGGCCCAGCCCTCCAGCAAAAAGATCTCGCTCAAGATGATGACCCTCAACAACTCCCGCCAGAAGATCAACGATTGTCTGGGCAACCCCGTCGAGATCGGCATCGCCGTCATCTGGCGGGTCACCGACACCGCCAAGGCCGTCTTCAACGTGGACAACTACAAAGAGTACCTCTCCCTCCAGTGCGACAGCGCCCTGCGGAACGTGGTGCGCATCTACCCCTATGACGTAGCCCCCAACGTGGACACCACCGGCGACGGCGTGGCCGACGAGGGCAGCCTGCGGGGCTCCTCCGAGATCGTGGCCAAGCGCATCCAGGACGAGATCCAGTCCAAGGTGGCCGATGCCGGCATCGAGATCGTGGAGGCCCGCATCACCTATCTGGCCTATGCACCCGAGATCGCAGCCGTGATGCTCCAGCGCCAGCAGGCCAGCGCCATCATCGACGCCCGGAAGATGATCGTGGACGGTGCCGTGGGCATGGTGGAGATGGCTCTCGACCGCCTGAGCGAGAACAAGGTGGTGGAGCTGGACGATGAGCGGAAGGCGGCAATGGTCTCGAATCTCATGGTGGTGCTCTGCGGCAACCGGGACGCCCAGCCCATCGTGAACAGCGGCAGCCTTTACTGATGGCCGAGCCCAAAAAGCAGGTCCCTCTGCGCCTGAACGCGAAGCTCTACGACGCCCTTGCCGCCTGGGCCGAGGACGACTTCCGCTCGGTGAACGGCCAGATCGAATATCTCCTCACCGAGTGCGTGCGCCAGCGCAAAAAGAACGGCAAATACGTCTCCGATGAGATCGACCTCCCACCAAAACTGGATATTGAGTAAACAAAAATGCTTCGGGAAGTTCCCGAAGCATTTTTGTTTGCTCTTTACTTCTCGTAGTCCGGCCACCCGCTGGACTTCACCAGCTGGCCGTCGGTGGTGCACCACAGCGCTTCCACACCGTCGAGGCGTTCAATGAGCTGTCTACCTTCTTCCAGCGGCATACAGAACAGCCCCGTGGTCAGGCAGTCCGCCACGCCGGAGTCCGGGCAGAGGACGCTCACGCCGTTGAAGTATTTCGCGGGCCAGAGCGTCGCCGGGTCGATGAGGTGGTGGTAGCGCACGCCGTCCACCACAAAGTAGCGCTGGTAGTCGCCGCTGGTCACCAGCGCCTTATCGCTCATGTTCACCGCCGAGACGTAGGAGGAATCCGCCGTGTACACCTCGGAGGCGTTCCACGGGTTTTCCACGCCGCCGGACCACTGGCTGCCGTCCGGCTTTGTGCCAATGGCCCGCAGGTTGCCGCCCACGCTGATGAGGGCGCTGGTCAGGCCCCGGGCCTCGGCGGCCTGCGCCACCATCTCCACCGCGTAGCCCTTGCCCACGCTGCCCACATCCAGCGACATCTCCGGGTCGGTCAGGTACACCGTCTTCGCCTCCTCGTCGATGACGAGGTCGTTGATATCGCAGTGCTGCGCCGCCGCGTCCAGCTCCTCCTGCGTGGGCAGGGTGTTGTCGGCCTCGCTGTCGTTCTTCTCGGCGGCTTCCCGGTAGTCGTGCCAGATGCGCAGCACGCTGCCCATGGCAATGTTCAGCCTGCCGTCGGTGGTGTCGTACATCTTCCGGGCCAGCTCCAGCATCCCTAAAATTTTGTCGTCCACCTGCACCGGGGCCTTGCCCGCGTTGTCGTTGATGGTCTTCACATTCACCACGCCGTCGTAGTCGTTGTAAATGTCGTACCGCTCATGGTAAGCAAGGAGGTCCTCGTGCAGCGCCTCCATCTGCTGCTGAAACTCCGCCTCGCTGTCGCAGTAGGCGATCACCTGCGTCACCGTGTCAAAGGCGTCGTAAAAGATGGTGGAATACCGCTGCGCGCCTCCCTGCGCCGTGGAAACGGAGGGGGCATCATTCTTTCCGCAGCCCGTCAAAAGACCCGCACAGAGGCTCACAGCCGCCAGCAGCGCGGTGCATTTTTTCCAGACGCTCATCCCTGCTCCTTTGCCGCCGCAGCGGTAAAGGCGGCGTGCTCCTCCTGCAAATGGGCCAGCAGGTCGCCAAAGACCCAGTTCTTATTGTTCTTCGTCACCACAGCCTTCAGCGGGATGTTCACCTTGGCCTGCTTCATCAGGTCCAGCAGGGTGTCCACGTCCTTGTCCTTAAAGTTTGCCAGCACCAGCGCGGGCGGGTAGGCCCCTGGCTCCAGCACCAGCGTGCGGGCGGTCTTCGTCTCCACTTCCCCCAGCAGCTGGGCCACGGTGCGGCCCGCATCGGCGGGCGACACCACCAGCAGCTTCATCCCAAAGGCCGGTGCCATCCCTTCCAGAATGCCCCGGTCGGCCGCCGACAGGTTCCAGCCCAGTGCCAGCGGCACCCCGGCGTTCTGATTGCGTGCAATGTGTGCTTTCATCTGCGTTTCCTCTTTCACGGCGGGCTTTCCCCGCACGAAATATTCTATGATACAAAAGTATACCACATTTCCCCGCAAAAGAAAACGCAAATTCTCTTTCCTTTTGTTCCAAAATCGTGGATGCTGGGTGCATCTTCTTCTTTGTATTTCATCGGAAATTTTTTCAAAAAAGCTTTACAAATGACGCACAAAAAACTATTATATAAACAAGCGTTTTTGGAAAAGAGCGCGTTCCGATCGATTCCGCTGTATTTTCAGAGTTAACGTTTCCCCCTACCGTTCCCACACGGCAAGCCTATTTTAAGAAAGAAGGTAGAAACTATGTCCGAGAAAAAGACTGCTGTCCCCGCAGAGGTCTCCGCTGCCGAAGCTCCTGCCTCGGAACCGAAGACCCGTAAATCGGCTGCTGCCTCTCAGCGCCGCGGCCGCCCGCCCCTCACCCCGGAAGTCTACGTTGAGTACGGCGGCAGCCAGTACAACATCACCGACGTGGTGGACCGTGCCAAGGCCGACTACCGCGCCACCCATAAGGTAGGCGTCCAGTCCTGCAAGGTGTACGTCAAGCCCGAGGAGAACGCCATCTACTACGTCATCAATAAGGTCGCCGGCAAACTGGAACTGTGACCTCCGTTTCCCGTGTTTGACTCTTGAACAGCATCACCCATACAAACCAAAAAGCTGCTGCCCGACGCTTTCCAAAAGCGCCTTCCGGGCAGCAGCTTTTTCTGTTTTTACAGGGGGCCTTACAGCTCGTACAGGGCCGAGAACTTCTCCGTCAGGTAATCGGTGTAGTAGTGCGCATCAAACGCGCCGCAGGCGTTCTTCACGATCTCCGCGGGCTGCAGCGCGCTGCCGTACTGGTGCACTTTTTCGTGCAGCCAGGCCGTCACCGGGGCAAGGTTGCCCCGGCCCACCTCGCCGTACACGTCCACGCCGTCGGCCTCCATGTTGTGCAACATCTGGGCGCCGTAGGCATTGCCCAGTGCATAGGAGGGAAAATACCCGAACGAGCCGCTGGACCAGTGGCTGTCCTGCAGGCAGCCGTCCCGGTCGTTGGGCACGTCTACCCCCAGATATTCTTTGTACAGCTTCTTCCAGGCGGCGGGCACCTGTTCGGCCTCCAGCGTCCCGCCGATGAGCTGCTTTTCGATCTCATACCGCACCATCACGTGCAGGCAGTAGGTCAACTCGTCTGCCTCGGTGCGCACCAGGCTCGGCTGGGCCTTGTTCACGGCCCGGTAGAACGCCTCGGCGCTCACATCCCCCAGCTGCCGGGGGAAGAACTCCTGCATCTTCGGGTAGATGGCCTTCACAAAAGCCTCCGAGCGGCCCACCAGGTTCTCGTAAAACCGCGATTGGCTCTCGTGCACGCCCATGGAGACGCCGCCGGTCAGGCAGGTGTACTGTACATCGTCCCGGATGCCCAGCTCATACAGCGCGTGCCCGCCCTCATGCAGGACAGAATACAGGGAGGACGCCACGTTGTGCGGGTCGTAGTTGGTGGTGATGCGGACGTCCTTGTTGTTGAACTCCAGCGTAAAGGGGTGCTCCGTCTCGCCCAGCCCGCAGTGCCCCCGGTCCAGGCCCATCACTTCCATCAGGTAGTCCGCAAAGGCCTTCTGCTGCTCCACCGGGTATTCCCGGTGCAAAAAGCTGTCGTCAATCTGGGGCTTCTCTGCAATTTTCTGCAGCAGCGGCACGATGGCTTCGCGCAGCTGGGCAAAAAACGCATCCAGCATCTTCTGGTCCACGCCCCGCTCATACTCGTTCAGCAGCGCATCGTAGGGGGCCTTGTTCGCGTCGTAGTAGCCCGCAAATTTGCGGTTGTATTCCACCAGCTGCTGCAGGTAGGGGCGGAACATGGCAAAATCGTCCCGCTCCTTTGCCTTGTGCCACACATTGCCCGCCACGCTCACCAGCTCCGCATACGCCATGTATTCGTCGGCGGGGATGCGGGCCAGCTGGTCGCAGCTGCGGCGCAGCTCTTCCACCTGGCGGCGGTGCAAAAAGTCCAGCTCGCTCTTGTGGGCGTCCAGCTCCTCCAGCAGCGCCTTCGTCTCAGGGCAGGTCATCAGCCGCTGGCTCTCCCCCGCCAGCACGCCCAGCGCCACGCCCCGGCCCTCGGCGGTGTCCTTCGGAGCCACGGTGTCCGCGTCCAGATTGATGGACGACTCGGCATACCGCAGCGCATACTGTTTTTTCTGCAGCGTTTCCAGCTGCTGCAAAGCCTGTTGCATTTCCATGGGAGTTTCTCCTTTGTCTCTCGTTTCTGTTCCTGTTTTTCCTCAGTTTTCCGTCGGGAAAGCCGCATTCCGCCAGAAGGATTTCTTCTTCCGGGGCGCGGGGTCCGGGATATCGAAGGTATACCGCTCGGTGGCGTTGATGACGGTGGTGCTGCCGCAGGTGCACACCCGGGGCAGGTTCGCGTCGTAGTTCAGGTGGATGTGCCCGTGCACGAACCACCCGGGCTTGTACTCTTCCATCAGGTCGTTGAAGACGGCAAAGCCCTTGTGGGCTTTGTCAAAGCCGTCGTTCAGCCCCTTGGCCGGGGCGTGGGTCAACAAAATGTCGATGCCCCCCACCCGGTGCGCTTTGAACCACAGCCGCCTTGCCCGCCGCTGCATCTCCTTTTCGCTGTACTGAAACTCTGCGCCGGGGTGGTAGCGCAAACAGCCCCCCAGCCCCATGATGCGCAGGCCCTTCCACACATACACCTGGTCGTCCACGCAGATGCAGCCGCCGGGTTCGCCCTCTTTGTAGCTGCCGTCGTGGTTGCCGTGGACATACAGGATGGGGGCCGCGGTAAAATTGGTCAGGTACTCCAGATATTTCTTGGGCAGATCGCCGCAGGAGAGGATCAGGTCGATCCCTTCCAGCCGTTCTCTGGTGCAGTAGTCCCACAGCGCTTTGGAGGGGACATCCGAAATCGCAAGTATTTTCACGTCTGCTTTGCTCCGTTCCTCTGGGGCTGCGGCCTTTACCGGGGCAGTCCTTTCACGTTCTCCAGGCCGTTGATGTTCAGCAGGAAATGGGTCTTCACATCCAGTTCCTCATAGCAGGGCATTTTGCCCTCCACGCACTCATCCAGCCAGTCCATCTCCATCAGCTCCCGCGGGGTGTAAATGCCGCTGGCCGCGCCCTGCCGCTGGTGGCCCTGGGCGTACTCCTCGGCGGGGAACACCTGCACCTCATCCCTGGCCAGCTGCTTTTCCACCAGCTTCAGCAGCTGCATGGTGCCGCCGCCCAGGCCCGCGCTGTAAGTCACTTCCTCCGCCCGGCTGCGCAGGCCCCACCAGTAGTGGATGGCCTTTCCGGCGGCGTCGTTCCAGCTGCCGTCCAGCACCGAGCGGACGATCTCCACAAAGAATGTGTCCCACCGCCATTCCGGCAGGGCAATGGGCTGCAAAATGCCGTCCGGCAGGCGGCGGCAGAGCCCGAAGTCCCGGTGGGTGCCCTCGGGTTCCCGCTGGTCCCGGGCATAAAAGACGTCCACGTCCTCCCGGTCGGCAAAGTCCAGCGGGTGGGCCGGGTCGGGCAGGCAGGCCCACCGCAGCACCACCTTGGCCTCGGGCCGCACGCTGCGCAGCCCCTGGACAAAGGCATTGATGGCCGCCGGCACACCGTACACGGGGTTTGCCGCCACATAGCCCACGTTGGGCTTCCGGGCTGCGATGCCTGCCGCCATCCCCAGCAAAAACGTCACCTCATAGGTGCGGGGGTAGTAGGTGCGCACCAGCGGGTGGGGCACATTCAGGCAGCAGTTCAAAAACTTCGTCTTGGGGTGCTGGGCCGCCACCTTCAGGCAGGCGGCGTGCATCCGGGCGCTGGTGGTAAACACGATGTCCGCATTGTCATGGGCCACGTCCTCCAACACCTGCTCGGCGTCCACCTCCGGGTTCACGTTTTCCCGGCTGCTCGCCACCACCCGGTCCGGGAACGCTTTTTCCAGCGCCTCACGGCCCTTTTCCTGCCCGCGCACCCAGGCGCTGGTCTCCCGGTTGTGCTCGTGCAGGAACACCACCTTCAGCGGCGCGGGCTTGGGGCTGAAGATGTTCAGGCGGCTCAGCAGCGGCTCGCTGCCCGCCTTGGCAGGCTCCAGCTGCAGCTCCACCGCCCCGGGGTCCGCCACAAATTCGATCTCCTTCCAGATCTTTGCCAGATTCTCCCGCACCTGGCTGGGGGTGGATTGGCAGGCGTCCGCGTAGCGGAACACCGAGAGGTACACCAGCAGCGCATCCCCCGGCGTCAGCCCCAGCGCCGAGCCGCCCAGCGCGTAGAACTGCTGGCTGAACATGGTGTACAGCGCCGAAAAATTCAGCCGATCGTCCTCGGTCCACTCCTCCTCGGCGGCTTTGCACACCAGCGTCTGCAGCTTGGCGTAGCCGCCCAGCCGGGAAAAATGCACATTGTTGATCTTGGAGAGCTTATAAAAATCCAGAAACTCGTAGTAGATGCGGTTTTCCAGCGTGTCATTCTTTTCCGGGATGAGCCGGGTCACCACGCCGGGGATCTTCACCGCCTCGTAATATTTGAGGACGGACACCCGCTTGTTGCCCTCCTGCACATAAAACTTGTTCATGTACTCGTAGGCCAGGATGGGATCGTGGATGCCCTCCTCCAGATGCGCGTCACACAGGTGGATCCACTTGTGGGCAAACTCGGTGTTCTCGTCCAGCAGGGGCATAAAGTTTGGGGCAAAAGCCGTGTGCCGCCCCGCTGTCTTGGTGCCCACGATGCTTTCCGCCGGGATCTCCACCAGCCCCAGCGGCTCCTGGGCCGCGATCTTCTCGTCGGCCAAAAGGTCGTCCAGCACCGTCAGGTAGGGCGATTGTCCCTTTGCCTGGCTGGCACGGCAGGCCCGCAGGCCCGCCCGCTGGGCGTTGCGATAATCTTCTAGCATAGCAAGACTCCCTTCTCAAAAAACGAAGTCGTCGTTGATCTTTTTGCAGGTCATCGGCCCGCTTCGGCCTGCCTGCAGCACCAGTATACCATGAAAAAACCATTTGTGGGGCTTTTTCTGCTCCATAGGTGTTGAATTTCCGCAAAATTTCAGGTACGATAGGGGAAATGAGAAAATAGTGAGGAATACTATGGCAGCTGAAACTCTCCCCAAACTCGAATCCGGCGAGTACCCCGGCGGCATCTGGTACTACGAGCCCCACACCTACCAGCCCTATCGCTACGTTCTGGGCCGTGTCGGGAAACACCCCCTCGTCTGCATCGGCATCAACCCCAGCACCGCCCAGCCCGGCGCGCTGGACCCCACCTTAAAAAGCGTGGAGCGCCTTGCCGCCGCCAACGGTTTCGACAGCTGGATCATGTTCAATGTCTACCCCCAGCGGGCCACCGACCCCAACGAT
>RKCM01000060.1 GCA_014858325.1 Oscillospiraceae bacterium
AGGCTCTTGCCGGCAGCGTCGAGCAGATACCACTTGCGCTCGACTTCAGCGGGCTTGACGAGAGTAGTGCTCATATCTATTTCCTCCTGATAAGTGTTTTAACGGTTCAGGCGCTCTTTTGGGGCGCGAGTGTCAGTATACAACACAAAAACGAGCCTGTCAACACATTTTTTTGATTTTTTCAGTGGAAATTTTACAACCTCTCAAAATCTCTCGTTTTCTCTTGAAAGCTCTCGATTTCAAATTTTCATTTTTCGGTTTTCTTTTTGGCTGCGGGGCGCAGATTTTCTGCCGCCGGGCGCTACAATTTTAAGCCCGGATGTGTTATAATAGTCTGGATCTTTTATAAAGGAGAATCTTCCATGCCCAAAGACATCCACCCGCGCGATTCTGCGCAGGCCCGCAGCTCCCGGCTTTTGCTGGCGATGGGCGTCATCGTCCTGCTGGGCGCGCTGGCTTATTTTGTGCTGACCCTTGCGGTCAACCGCCGCACCCCGGCAAACCCGGACACCGTTTACACCGCCGAGAACGGCATCACCGTCTCCTACGAAAGCGCCCTGTGGCCCGTCTGCGAGATGACCGAAGACACGACGCTGGGCCACGCGCTGCGGCTGGCTTCTACCGAGGATTCCAGCGACGCAAACTATCAGGTGGTGCTGTTCCAGCGGGGCGATGCCTCCACTTATGAAGACTTCATTTCCCAGTCGGAAGCAGAGCTGAAAGAAGCCTACGGCGTCATCGGCCCCCGCAAGGTCAAGCTGAACATCGACGGGGCCGTGGTGACGGCGGTGCGGTGCGACATCCAGGCCTATTACGCCGTGCTGGCCACCATCGAGTACCCCAGCGGCGATGTGGTCTACGTCTCCGGCCTGACCAAGCTGGCGTCCATCAGCGACATCGTGAATCTGGTGGAAGGCGTGAGCCTGTCCTGACCGGAAAAAAGAGAGAGGGGTTTCTGATGCAAGCATCCATGTTTGAGCACCACGTCTGGGCCGAGATCGACCTGGACGCGCTGCGGCAGAATTTCCGCGCCGTCCGCCAGCGGGCCGGGGAGATGCCCCTGTGCGCGGTGGTGAAGGCCGACAGCTACGGCCACGGTGCGGTGCAGTGTGCCCGCGTCCTGGCGGAAGAGGGAGCGGCCTGGCTGGCGGTGAGCTGCCTGGCCGAAGCGCTGCAGCTGCGCCGGGCGGGGCTGACCCTGCCCATCCTAGTGCTGGGCCATGTCCAGCCCGGGCAGGCGGGCGCCCTGATCGCAAACGACATCACGGTGGGCTGCTACGCCGCCGAGCAGGCCAAGGCCCTGAGCGATGCGGCACGGGCCGCCGGAGGGCGGGTGAAGATCCACCTGAAGGCCGACACCGGCATGGGACGCATCGGGTTTGCGCTGCGCACCGATTTCCAAAAGGCGGTGCGGGAAATGATCGCGGCCAGCAGGCTGCCGGGCCTTGAACTGACGGGACTGTTCCAGCATTTTGCGGTGGCGGACGCCGACAATGCCGCCGACCGCGCCTACACCGACGCGCAGCACGCATTGTTTGTACGGGCCTACGAGGCGCTGCGGGAGGCCGGGTGTGAGCCGGCCATCCTCCACTGCGACAACTCGGCGGGCGTGATGCTCCACCCGGACTGGCCCGCCGGGCTGCCCCGGGCCCGTTGCATGGCCCGGCCCGGCATCATCCTGTACGGCTACGACCCCAGCGACGAGGTGCGGTTTGGGCTGTTCCACCCCGTGATGAAGCTGAAAACCGTCGTCAGCCAGGTAAAAGAGCTGCAGCCCGGGCAATCCACCAGCTACGGCCGCCGCTTCACGGCGGAAAAGCCCACCAAAGTGGCCACTCTCTGCGCCGGGTACGCCGACGGCTATCCCCGCTTGTTGAGCTGCGGACAGGGCGTGGTGGAGATTCACGGCAAGCCCTGCCCGGTGCTGGGGCGGGTGTGCATGGACCAGATGATGGTGGACGTGAGCGCTGTGCCTGCCGTGCAGGCCGACGACGAAGCCATCCTGTGGGGCGGAGCCGTCAGCGACAGCGCCGAGGACATCGCCCGGAAGACCGATACCATCTCCTACGAAGTGCTCTGCGGGGTATCCCGGAGAGTGCCGCGCGTTTATTTCGAGAACGGCAAGATCAAAGCCATCGAAGACTGGCTGCTAGACCATTAAACACCCTTGTTGGAGGAACAAATGGCAAGAGACAACATCCGAAATTTCTGCATCATCGCCCACATCGACCACGGCAAATCCACCCTGTCCGACCGCATTTTGGAGCTGACCAAGAGCGTGGACCAGCGCACCATGGAGGACCAAATCCTGGACAACATGGACATTGAGCGGGAACGCGGCATCACCATCAAGGCCCGGGCCGTGACCATGAATTACACCGCCAAGGACGGCAAAACCTATGAGTTCAACCTCATCGACACCCCGGGCCACGTGGACTTTGCCTACGAGGTCAGCCGGAGCCTGGCCGCCTGCGAGGGTGCCATCCTGGTGGTGGACGCCACCCAGGGCGTGGAGGCCCAGACGCTGGCCAACACCTATATGGCTTTGGAGCACGATCTGGAGCTGGTGCCCATCCTGAACAAGATCGACCTGCCCTCGGCCCACCCGGACGAGGTGGCCCAGGAGGTGGAGGACGTCATCGGCCTGCCCTGCCTGGATGCGCCCCGGGTCTCCGCCAAGACCGGCCTGAACGTGGACCAGGTGCTGGAGCGGGTGGTGACGGACATCCCCGCCCCCACCGGCGACCCGGACGCGCCGCTGAAGGCCCTGATCTTTGACAGCATCTACGACAGCTACAAGGGCGTCATCGTCTACATCCGCGTGTTTGAGGGCACCGTCAAGCCCGGCGACACCATCCGCATGATGGCCACCGGCGCGGAGTTTACGCTGGTGGAGGTGGGCCACATGGGCGCCACCAGCCTGACCCCCTGCACCCAGCTGCAGGCGGGCGAGGTCGGCTACCTGACCGCCAGCATCAAAACGGTGCAGGACACCCGGGTGGGCGATACTGTCACGCTGGCAGACCGCCCCACCCCGGAAGCCCTGCCCGGCTACCGGCAGGTGAAGCCCATGGTCTTCTGCGGCATTTACCCCGCCGACGGCGCAAAATACCCCGACCTGAAGGACGCGCTGGAAAAGCTGCAGCTGAACGATGCCTCCCTGACCTTTGACCTCGAAACCAGCGCGGCGCTGGGCTTCGGCTTCCGCTGCGGCTTCCTGGGCCTTTTGCACATGGAGATCATCACCGAGCGGCTGGAGCGGGAGTTCGACCTCGACATCATCACCACCACCCCCAGCGTCCGCTACCGCCTGACCCTGACCGACGGCACCGTGGAGATGATCGACAACCCGTCGTCTTACCCCGACCCGTCCCAGATCCTCAAGCAGGAGGAGCCCTTTGTGGACGTCCACCTCTACACCCCCAACGACTACGTCGGCGGCCTGATGGACCTGTGCCAGCAAAAGCGCGGCGTGCTGATCGACATGAAGTATATGGACGAAACACGCGTGGACCTGCACTACGCCATGCCGCTGGGCGAGATCGTCTACGATTTCTTCGACGCCATCAAGAGCCGCAGCCGGGGCTACGCCAGCTACGACTACGAGTTCAAGGAGTACCGGGAGAGCGACCTCGTCAAGCTGGACTTTTTGCTCAACGGCGACCCCGTGGACGCCCTCTCCATGATCGTCTTCCGGGACAACGCCTACGCCAAGGGCCGCCGCATCTGCGAAAAGCTGCGGGACAACATCCCCCGCAGCCTCTTTGAGATCCCCGTGCAGGCTGCCATCGGCGGAAAGATCATCGCCCGCGAGACCGTGAAGGCCATGCGCAAGGACGTGCTGGCCAAGTGCTACGGCGGCGACATCTCCCGCAAGAAAAAGCTGCTGGAAAAGCAGAAGGAAGGCAAGAAGAAGATGCGCCAGCTCGGCAGCGTGGAGCTGCCCAGCGAGGCCTTTACCGCCGTGCTGAAGCTGGACAGCGAGGATGATTAAAGCAAGGGATTTTGCTTTTTGCTGAATTGAAAAAGGAGTGGTATCAATGCCAGAATGTTTGACACTGGGTGAGACGATGGCGGCCTTTACCCCGGACCGCATGGGGCCGCTGCGTTATGTGCAGAATTATGGGATCCGCGTGGCGGGCGCAGAGAGCAACACCGCCGTGGGGCTGGCAAAGCTGGGGATCTCGGCGGCGTGGGTGAGCTGCCTGGGAATGGACGAGTTCGGGCAGTATATCCGCAACCAGCTCCGCGCCGAGGGCGTGGACTGCAGCGGCGTGAAGTTTGACCCCATCCACCGCACGGGTGTGATGTTCAAGCAGACGAGCTCCGGCGAGACGAGTGTGTTCTACTACCGTGCAGACAGCGCCGCCAGCCACCTGGAGCCGGAAGATCTCGATGAAGCGATGCTCCGAGGCTGCCGCATCCTGCACCTGAGCGGCATCACCCCGGTGCTGAGCGAGAGCTGCCGCCGGACCGTGGAAGCCGCCATTGAGATGGCGAAGCGGAACGGCGTGAAGATCAGCTTTGACCCCAACATCCGCAAAAAGCTGTGGAAGGATACCGACTTCACTCCCATGCTGCAGCAGATGACCCGGCAGGCCGAGATCGTGCTGATGGGGCTGGACGAAGCGGAAACGCTGTTCGGCACCCGGGACGTGGAGGCGCTGTGCAGCGAGCTGTTCACCGCAGGCAGCGCCGAGGTGGTGGCCCTGAAGGACGGCGGCAATGGTGCGTGGATTGCAGACAAAAACGAGCTGCTCCATCTGGACGCTTACCCCTGCCGCTGCATCGACCCCATCGGCGCGGGCGACGGCTTCAACGCGGGCGTATTGGCCGGGCTGCTGCAGGGCCGGACACTGGCCGAAGCTGGCCAGATGGGCGCCATCTGCGGCGCGCTGGCCACCGAAGTGCCCGGCGATGTGGAGGGCTACCCGGACGCCGCGCGGCTGGACGCCATCCTGCACGGGGCCCAGACCATCTACCGATAACGAAAGGGGCGCTGAATCATGGATATGTACGAAGTGTTTGCGCAGAATCCGCTGCTGGCCATCCTGCGCAATGTGCCAAAAGAGATCACGCTGGACTATGCCGGGGCCATCCGCAAGGGCGGCGTGAAGGTGTTTGAAGTGGCGCTGAACAGCCCCGATGCGCTGGAGCAGATCGCCATGCTGCGGAAAGCCTACGGCGGCGAGTGCCTCATCGGCGCAGGCACCGCCATCACGGTGGAGCGGTGTCAGAGCGCACTGGACGCCGGGGCACAGTTTCTGCTGACGCCCGGCACCCCGGTGGACGTGCTGGCTTTCTGCCGCGACCACAACGTGATGCTTCTGCCCGGCGTGATGACTCCCACCGATGTGGCCGTCAGCCTGCAATACGGCTTCAAGACCATGAAGCTTTTCCCGGCGGGCGACCTGCCCCACAGCTACGTCAAGGACCTGAAGGGCCCCTACGACGACACAAATTACATCGCCATCGGCGGCGTGACCCCGGACAACATCCCGGAGTTCCGTGCCGCAGGCTGCCTTGGCGTGGGCCTTGCCAGCAGCCTGATGCCCAAAGACAAGGTGAAAGCCCGCGATTGGGACGCCTGCGCCGCCTATGTAGAGACTCTGGCAGAGCGGGCAAAAGGATAAGAACCGCAAAGCCCAACAAAATAGCACACAAAAACGCCCCTCGGCTTCCCATTACGGAAACCGAGGGGTGTTGCCATTTTCGTATAGTTTGTTTTCTGCTTTACGCTCTCTTCTTCGCGATCAGACCGTCAACGGCACCCACAAGGGCCTTGCCTTTGCGGCCCAGGAGTCTGGGCAGGATCACGCGGGCCATGGCCCAGACGCCGGTGAAGTTGACCGCGATGACGAAGGCCGTGATAAGGCCGGTCCACAGGCCGTAGAGGGGCGTTTCGGCCAGCAGGAGGAGGGCCTCGGCGACGAGGACGGCAAAGTTGAAGGCCACCCGGCCGGGATGGATGCTCATGCCGATCATGGTGTGGGCGTCGAGGGCGCGGAGGGTGAAGACGATGCCCAGCCCCAGGAAGGAGGCGTAGGTGGCACCCACGGGGCCGAACCACTTGATGAAGAAATAGTTCATGATGCAGTTGCTCACCGCGCCCGCCAGCATGGTCCAGAGGCTGTGGGTGGATTTTTTGTTGACGACGTACACGCTGTTGAGGAACTGGTTGTAGCAGCTGCAGGTGGAGGCCAGCGCCAGGAAGGGCACAAAGTGCCAGGCGTAGTAGTAATTCGATTTCATGATGTGCATAACGGGGCGGCAGAGCCAGATGATGCCCGCTGCACAGCAGAACAGCACGCTGGAATAGGTGCGGAAGATCTTAGTGAAGAACTGGGCGCGGCCCTCCTCCTCGGTGACGGCGGAGAGCTGCCAGGCGTCGTAAAAGATCAGGCCCAGCGTCGTGAGGATGGTGGGCAGGAAGTAGCCGGTGGAGAGCAGGCCGCTCCAGGCGTCGCCGCTGTGGCCGCCCTGCCCATCGCACATCTCGCGCACAAAGAAGAGGTCCGACGCATTGATGACCCAGAAGCTGATCTGGGCGGGGATCATGGGGAGGGAGAAGCGGAGCATCTGCTTCCAGAGGTTTTTGTTGAGGCCCTTGAGCGAAAGAAAGTTCCACAGTTTACCCGTCAGGCAGAGGAAGAGGACGCTGGTCAGATCGCCGCTGATGATGGCCAGCAGGTAGCCGTTGGCCCCCATCCGAAAGACCACCAGATAGAGCACATAGAACATGAGGGTGGCAAAGGTGCAGAGGATGCCGTCCACGGCCACCAGCTTGTTCCACTGGCGGCTGCGGACGAACTGGGTGCAGAGGGTGCGCAGGCAGCTCATGAGGATGTAAATATAGATGAGCAGGCCGTACTGGGCCATATCGGGCAAGAACTGCACGGCGGGCCAGAGCACCACCAGCAGGCCAAAACCGCCCAGGATGGTGAGCAGGCCGTTGGTGAAGACCTGCTTTTCGCTGTTGCCTTGATCGAGGCCGAAGCGGATGATGGCATTGGACATGCCCATGGAGACGAAGGGGATGAGCAGGTTTGCATACTGGCTCAAGATCTTGGCAAGGCCGAGGTCCGCGATCTCAGCCATGGCGTAGGTCAAAAACGGCTGGACGATGAGGGTCAGCAGCTTAGACGAGAAGCTGGAGATGGCAAAGATGAGGGTATTGCCCGCCAGCTTGCTGTATTTATCGCTGGATGCTTTTTTCTCTGACAAAAGAAGTTCCTCTTTTCTTACTTTAACAATTCCCGCCGGGCTTTCCAATCCGGCAGAAGCTTTTCCACTTCAGCCCAGAAGGCCGGGCTGTGGTTGGGCTGCAAAAAGTGGCAGTACTCGTGCACCACCACATAGATCTGCGCCGCAGGGGGCATATTGTAGAGCTGCAGCGCAAAGGTGATCTGCCGCTTGGCGGGGACGCAGACGCCCCAGCGGCTGGTCATATCCCGCACCTTGAGCACCGGGCGCTGCCCGCCCAGCACCCCCGCAAAGGCCGGGTAGACCTGCTCACTGAGGGCGGTGAAATGGGCCAGCGCCTCGGCCCGGGAGGGGAGGGGCTGGCTGCTCTGCCGCTGGGCGCGGCGCTGCTGGCGGGCCTGCGCGGCTTTGATCCACTCCGCATGGTGCAACACAAAGGCGTCGGCGTCCGGCCACGGGGTGCGCAGCGGGATGCTGACGGCCACGCTGCCGTCGGCGCGGACGTGGAGGTTCAGATTTTTCACCCGGCGGCGGGACCCTTCGTAGGAGATGCCGCCCGCCGTGCGGAACGTTACGCTTTCCGGCATCCCACCAGCTCCTTCAGGGGCAGCTGGGCCAGCACGACGGCCGCAAAGATCAGCGCACAGCCGACTCCCTCCCGGAGCGAGAGGCTCTGGTGCAGGATGAGCCAGCCGCCGATGGCGCTGAAGACGCTTTCCAGACACATGATGAGGCTGGCGATGGCGGGGTTCAGGTCCTTCTGGCCCAGAATTTGCAGCGTATAGCCCACGCCGCTGGAAAAGACGCCGCAGAAGACGATGGGCCAGACGTTGGCGGTGAGATCGGCCAGGCTGGGCGTCTCAAACAAAAAGGCAGCGGCGGTGCTTTCCACGGCCACCACGAAAAACTGCAGAAGGCTCAGCCGCACGCCGTCCACGAGGGGGGAGAAATGGTCCACCGACAAGATCTGGAAGCTGAACAGGACAGCGCAGCCGATGAGGAGCCAATCGCTGGACTCGATGCCGCCGAAGCCGTTTTTCATGCAGAGGAGGTAGAGGCCCGCCACGGCGATGACCATACTGAGCCAGAGCTGAGCCGAGCCCTTGCGGCCCAGCGCCAGCCCGAAGACCGGCACCAGCACCACGTACATGGCCGTGAGAAAGCCGGCCTTGGCCGTGGAGGGGTTGAGGGTGATGCCCATCTGCTGGGCGGCGGAGGCAGCGAACAGGAAAGTGCCGCAGACGACGCCCGCCGTCAGCAGCAGCCTGCGGTCCGCTTTCGTCCTGGGCCAGCCGCAAGCTTCGCCTGCGCGGCGGCGGAGGGCGTCGAAGGCGTAGACCGTGGGCAGCAGAACGAGAACTGCCAGCCAGCTGCGCCCGGCCAGAAAAGCGTAGGCCCCCATGCCGGAGCCCGAGCTCTGGGCCACAAAGGCAAAGCCCCAGATGAAGGCGCAGAGCATCAGGAGCAGCGAGTTCTTGGTTTGTGTGTTCATCCGGCAATGCCCTCCACCTTCAGGCCGCCATAGAGATAGTAGCGGCTGGAATCGTAGGAGATGGTGAGCCGGTAGCTGGCGGCGGGGTCCAGCCCGCCGATGGAGCAGCGGTAGTTCTGGCCGTCCGTCTTGATATAATAGGTGCTGCCGTCCACATACTGGGCACCGCCGTCCACCTTGCGCCAGACGGCGATCTTATACTTCTGGGTGCCCTCGGCGGTGCCGTAGCCCGTGACCGTGATGACGCCGTTGGGGGCGGTGAAATAGTCGGTCTGGCGGGACCAGATGCCGTTGAAGACGATGTTCAGGCAGCTGTTGATTGCTGCCGCGGCATATTTGGCGGAGGGGTCGGCGATGCCCTCCAGGCTGAGCGAGTCGCCGGTGAGCTCGGCCCACTGGGTGGTGTCCTCTTCCTGCACGGCATCCGATTTGCCCGTGAGCTGATCCTTGATCGCGCCGAGGGTGTCCCGGCAGCTGACCAGCGCCAGCAAAAGCACCACCACGACCACTACCAGAACGATGGTACGTTTTGATCTTTTCATCTTATTGTTCCTCTATCGTGATTGCAACTGCGGCCCCGGCGGCTTTTTTGCCCCGGGCCGCACCATTGTATTATCATACCGCATTTTGCGCCGCCGCACAAGAGAATGCCGCGTTTTTGGGCGGTTTTTCCACCCTTCTTCAGCCGCCGGCCCCATTGCGGGCCGCGAGGGCGGCGCATTCGGCGGGGGCCTGCGCGGGGGCGGCGCTGCCAAACAGGGAGCCGACCCGATACAGCGCCCAGCCCTGGGCCCCCTGGGCCCGCAGATCGTCCACCTGCCGGGCCAGCGCCTCACCGGTGCACCACTGGGCAGTGCTGTCGGCGTTGGCCCCGCCGTCGCCCACACCCACCCGGTAGGCTCCCAGCCCGAAATAGAGGGCCGTGCCGGAGGCCCGGGGGAGGGAAAGCCACGCCGGGACGATGTTCTCAAAGGCAAAGCGGGTGCTGCCGGATTTAAGCTGATAGCCGTAGCCCCAGTAGACCTGCGGGCAGAGGTAATCCACCACCGCGTCGTCCCCCTCCGCCGAGAGCCAGGTGTAGATATCGCTGTACTGCTCGTTGAAATCGTTGTCCATGTTGCCCTGGGGGCTGACCCCGAAGCGGAGGGTGGGGTCGGCGGATTTCACGGCGTCGTGAGCCGCCTTGACGAGAGAAGTGACGTTCTGCCGCCGCCATGCCCCCAGATCGCCCGCACCGCTGGCATGGAACTGGGCTGCGTCCAGCGCGGGGGAGGGGGTGGGGTAGAAGTAATCGTCGAAATGCACGCCGTCCACCGCGTAGTTTTGGACCAGCTCGGCCACCCCCTGCACGACGTAGGCGGCGGCTTCCGGGAGGGCAGGGTTCAGGTACAGCCCGTCGCCCACGGTGCAGACCCACTCCGGGTGGGTGTTTGCCAGGTTGTTCTGGGCCAGGTTGGGCGGCATTGCCGCCGAGCTGCGCAGGCGGTAGGGGTTGACCCACGCCTCCAGCGAGAGGCCCCGGCTGTGCGCCTCGGTGATGAGGACATCCAGCGGGTCGAAGCCCGGGTCCTGCCCCTGCACGCCGGTGCACAGGTGGCTCCACGGGTAGAGGGCGCTGCGGTAGAGCGCATCCCCAAAGGGCCGCACCTGCGCGAGAACGGTGTTGAGCCCCAGCGCGGCGCAGTGATCCAGCAGCTGGGCTGCGCCCGCCCGGAACGCGGTCTCTGAGGAGAAATCCATCTCTGCAA